>JAKEEX010000189.1 GCA_022616315.1 Myxococcaceae bacterium | reverse complement strand
CTACGAGGAGGCGGCGGTCCGCACGCTCACGCACTTCGGGCAGGTTCCGCTGTGGAACCCATGGTCCTGCGGCGGGCTGTACGCGCTGGGCAACCCTCAGACGCGGCTGGCCTCACCCACGCTGCTGTTGTCGGCCGCGGTGGGGGCACGGCGCGCGGAGCCCCTCCTGCTCTTCGCCTTCCTCGTCGTCGCGATGGAGGGCGCCTTCCGCTACGCGCGCCTGCGTGCGCGCTCGACGCTGGGGCCCTTTCTCGCAGCGCCGACCTTCGGGCTCGCCGGCTTCTTCGCCATCGCCTGGACGCTTGGCTGGCTCAACTTCCTCGGCTTCGCGCTGCTGCCGTGGCTGCTGCTCGGCACCGCGCACGCTGTCCGCGGACGCATCGGCGGCGTGGCGCTGGTGGTGGGCGGCTTCGCATGGATGCTGGGCTTCGGCGGCACGTATCCGGTCCCGCTGTGTGCCCTCTTCGTCGTGCTCGAGGCGCTGCGGGGCCTCTTCTCGCGGCAGCTGCGCGCACGGCGTCTGAATGCGCTGCTCGTGCTGGCGGCCACCGCGCTCCTCACGCTGGGCGCCTGCGCGTTCCGACTGTGGCCCATCCTGGAGACCATGCAGAGTGCCCCGCGCATCATGGCGGGGGCTCCCGGCCACTCGCTTCAGACGATGGCGCGGATGCTCGTGTGGTTTCCGTCTGCCGCGGGCAGCAATGGCGGCCCCGCAGGCATCGTCTACGTGGGTCCTGCCATCTTCGTGCTCGTCGCGGCGGCCGGTCTCACGCGTCGCGCCGCCTTCCCCCTCGTTGCTGCCGTGCTCGCCGGGTGGCTCGCCGCGGGCCACGCCGCGATTCCGTCTCTCTTCGGGCTGATGCGCGAGCTCCCCGTGCTGGAGACGCTCCGCTACCCGGAGCGCTTCCTCCTCCCCTTCTCCGTGTACCTCTGCGAGCTCGGTGCACTGGGGGTGACGGCACTCCTGGCGCGGGCCCGGCAGCTGCGCTGGGCACAGCGGGCCGTGGTCGCGGTGTGCGCACTCGCGGTGGTGGGCTGGGCCATCCAGGCCCCGGGCTTCGGCATGCTGAGCCAGCGCGCGATGGTGGTGCCCGCGCCGACGCCCGTGGACCAGCCCTTCGCACAGGCGCGCGGCAACCGCTGGGCACAGGGGTATTTCCTCGCGCTCAACCGCGGCTCCATCGCGTGTGGCGAGGCCTACCCGGTCCCGATGTCGAAGGCGCTGCGGGGTGAGCTTCCTCAGGAGGAGGCGCTGGAGGACTGGTCCGCTGGCGCGGCACTCCGGCGCTCGTGGACTCCCAACCGGCTGGACGTGGAGGTGGATGCGAAGCGCCCCACGGTGCTGCGGGTGAACCAGAACTGGCACCCGGGCTGGAAGACCTCGGTGGGGGAGGTGCTCTCGCGCGACGGCCTGCTCGCGGTGTCGTTGCCCGCCGGGCGTCACCTCGTCACGCTCCGCTTCCTGCCGCGCTCGGCACTGGGAGGCGCCGCCGTGTCCGCGCTCGCGGCGACATGCCTGGCGCTCCTCGCCTGGCGGACACGTCGGCGCGGGCAGCTGTCCGGGCCGGAGGCGTGCGTGTGGGCCCTCCTGCCGCTGGCCATGTGGGCATTACTGGCCCTGCTCTGGCACGAGCGACCGGCGCCTCCGCACAGAGGCAACCCTGACGGGACGCCCATCCTGGTGGAGACGTCGCCCGTGGACGCCTCCCACGTGGGTGCACACTTCGACGTCCCCGTGGAGCTCGTGGCTGCCCGGGTGCCCTCCGCGCCGGACGCACGAGACATCCTCCCTGTGGAGCTGTACTGGCGCGTGACGGGAGGCGTGCCGCGCTCCGCGAGCATCTTCGTCCACGTCACCGGGCCCGGGAAGCGCAAGAGCGCGGACCACGACGCGGTTGCGGGGAGCTATCTCCTCGCGCACGCGCCACGGGAGCAGCTGCTCCGGGACGCCTTCGCGGTGAGCACGCGCGACGCCGAGCCCGGGACGTGGGAGGTCTGGGTCGGACTGTGGCATGCCTCGGGAGACCACAGCCGCATCCCCGTGCGCGACGCGGGCGGCACCACCGCTCCCGAGGCGCGCATTCGCGTGGGCACGTTCACCGTGCCCGCCAGGTCACCCGCCGTGATGTCGCCGCCTTGAACGGGAGTGTCATCCGCCGTGCTCGTGCGCGAGCTTCTCGAGCGTGCGGATGCGCTCGTCGCGCCTGCCCAGCTCCACCTGGAGCCGCACGTTGTCCTGCTGGAGGCGTGCAACCTCCCTCTCCCGCTCCGCGAGCTGCATGCTCGCCTCGCCCAGCTGCATGAGGAGCCCACGCACCTGCACCATCAGCACGGGGGACGTCGTCACGTCGGGAGCGGGGTCAGCGGATGTGGAGCCTCTCCTCTCCTCCCCCGACACGGCTCCCTCGGTGAGAGCTTCCGCCACGTTGCGGATGCGCGCCTGGAGGGCCGCCGCGGAGAGCTCGAGCACGAGCGTCGGGATGCGCTCCGAGCGCACGCCAACCACGTCCTCGCTCTCCGCGCTCCCCCCCTCACCGACCGGAGCTTCCTTGCGCTCGTCGGGGCCGGGCTCCGCGCGGGGGAGCGCCGCGAGGGGGACGGCCGCGCCCGAGGAGACGAGCTCCTGCAGCAGCCGGCTCAGCCGCGCCAGCGCGCCGAGGGGGAGCACGTCGAAGCGCACACCCATTCCCACGCGCCCGTCGGGGCCGGCTGCGGGCCCACCGTGGCTCGCCACCTGGCCGCGCACCTCGAGGGGGACACCGAGGAGCGGGTGGTGAAGCTCGACGACGACGCTCCTTCCCAGCGGGGGCGGATGCGCCGCGTGCACGAACACCCCGCCCATGGAGATGTCCTCGATTCGCAGCCCGCGCCCCACCACGCTGTCGTCGAGCCGGAGGTCGCCGACGAGCTGAGAGGGCAGGATGCGCCTGTGTTGCCGCCTCTCGTGTGTCGACACGGCACTCCCCCCCGGTGCGTTCACCGCGAAGCTGGCACGCGCGCCCCCGCGGCGTCCAGCCCGGAGGGGCTTCTGACAGCCGCGGGACGCTCGCGGGGGAAGTTCGTTGCACCCGCGGACGCGGCCTACGGAAATGGCTCCGCACGCCTCCTGTCACGCGCCCATGTTCCGTCAGCCGCGGGTCCTCGCCGCCCTGCTCGCCGCCCTGCTGGCACCAGCAGGCGCCCACGCCGGGGTGTGGCTGGAGCTCCTCCACGCGCCGTGCTGGACCGGAAGCGCGGCCAACCTCGTGCAGGACGACGGCGTCTATGGCGAGTTCGTGGGCGCCGTCGACTGCTTCAACAAGGACTTCAACGGAGGTGGCGCGCGCACGACCCTCTCCATCAAGGCCTTCCAGCCCTGGGAGTACGGCTGGGTCTTCCTCTATTACGACATCACGGGCCCCTTCAACAGCGCCATCGCAGACGTTTTGAGCCCAAACGAGAAAGGAGGGTTCTTCGGCGGACTCACCGTGGCGGTGTCCCTGAGGAGGGTGGGCGAGAAGGTGCTGGGCACGAAGCTCGGGTTGGGCCCCCTCGTCGACGTGTCCCTCAAGGGCGAGGTGGAGCACGTCGCGCGGATCGGCGCGCTCTTCTATTACGGGCTGGTGTGGGAGCTCGCCGTCCCCTTCTTCGGCGTCGTGGCGGTGTCCACCCTCGTCCGGGACGACCCGGCCTTCGAGGGTGTGGACCTGCAGGTGGGCGTGGTCTGGGAGGCGCCGTTCCTCATCGCGGGCCAGGGCTTCCTCTTCGCCGGGTTCTTCCAGGCGGGCCTCTTCGGAGAGGGGAAGGGCCGCGGCGCGTTCGCCACGACGAGCGGACGCCCGTACCTCCTCACCCAGCCCCAGCTGCTGTGGGATGCGGGACGCGTCCTCCGATTCGCGCCGCAGAGGCTCTACCTGGGCGTCGAGTACCAGGTGGCGTTGAACCGCTACCTCATCCCCGGCAAGACGGAGAACGTGCTGCAGGCCATGGTGCGCTGGAACATCTGAGCGCATCCGCCGTGAATAGCCCCGGCCCGCCCCCTGTCAGAGCGGACATGAACCTCCTACGCACGTCGGCAGTGGTGATGTTCCTCTCCTCCCCCGCCCTCGCCCAGGGCTACGAGCAGCGTCAAGGCCGCGTCGAGCTGCACCAGGAGCAGCGCGAGGCACGTGACGACAAGCGTGACGCCATGAAGGCCTCCACGCTCCTGTCCCGCTACGACGCGGCCCGCGCGCGGTACGACCGCCGGACGCTGCGTCTCCTGGACGGGGAGGCCCTGGGGCTGTTGGACCGGGAGCTGAACGAGAGCCGCATGGAGGTGCGCAAGGCCCACGCCGAGGTGGCCCGCTCCAGTGGGGAGGTGGCCCGCAGCCGCGAGGAGCTCCGGCACACCGGGCACCCGGCGGCGCGCGCGGATGACCGGCGCGACCTGCGCGACGATGTGCGTGACCGGAACGACGACGTCCGCGACGCTGTCTACGAGCGGCGCGACATGACGCACGTGCGCAACATCCGCGCGAACTACGCGGCCCTCGTCGGCCGGCTGGATGCACGCAGCACCGGTCGCAAGCGCATGCTGCTCGCCGACTTCCTCCAGCGCTCGCGCGCGGAGCTCGCGGCGGATGCGGCCGAGCGCCGTGAGGACCACCGCGAGCTGCGCGAGGATCGGCGCGAGGCGCGTGAAGACCGCCGCTGAGCGACCGCATAGACTCTCTTCGATGCGGCTCACCCAGGTGGTCCTGTTCGTCGCCGACCTGCCGCGGATGCGGCACTTCTACGAGGCCACCCTCGGCCTCGCCGTCGTCTCCGCGGAGGAGGGCTTCGTCCGGCTCGATGCTGGCGGCTCGGTCCTCGCCCTCCACGCCCTCCGCGGCGAGCCCCCCGCCGCCATCCCCGCGGTCGCGCGCCAGGACAGCTACCTCAAGCTCTGCTTCCACACCGATGACGTGCCTGGCACGCGCGCATCCCTGGTCGCTGCGGGCGTGACGATGCGCAACGTGAAGACGTTCGGCGCCGTGTCGTTCTGCGACGGGCTCGATCCCGAGGGGAACGTCTTCCAGGTCACCACGCGCTGACCGGCGCCTGTCAGCCCCTTCAGGCATCCGAGGGCTCATGGTGCCCGCCTGGATGGACATGCACTCCCTGCGGACACATCTCCCCGGGAGGGAGACGCCCTGGAGGAGCCACCATGCCGCTGGACAGCTACGTGACGCTCGGACGCTCGGGCCTGAGGGTGAGCCCCTTCTGCCTCGGGACGATGACCTTCGGCCAGGACTGGGGCTGGGGGGCTGCCGTCGACGAGAGCGAGCGCATCCTCGACCGGTACATGGCGGACGGTGGCAACTTCGTCGACACCGCCAACGTCTACACCTTCGGCCACTCCGAGCGCATCATCGGGGACCACGTGGGCAAGGTGCCGAGCAAGCGGCAGCGGATGGTCCTCGCGACCAAGTTCACCAGCAGCATGCAGGCGGGAGACCCCAACAGTGGCGGCGCGGGGCGCAAGGCCCTCATCGCGTCCTGCGAGGACTCGCTGCGACGCCTGCAGACGGACTACATCGACCTGTACTGGCTGCACAGCTGGGACCGCTTCACGCCCGTGGAGGAGACGATGTCCGCGCTCGACGCGCTCGTGCGCGCGGGCAAGGTCCGCTACCTCGGCGTCTCGGACGCACCGGCCTGGTGCGTGGCCGAGGCGCAGATGGTGGCCCTCCAGCACGGCTGGACGCCCTTCATCGGGCTCCAGGTGGAGTATTCGCTCCTCGAGCGCACCGTCGAGGGCGAGCTCATCCCCATGGCGCAGCACTTCGGATTGGGGGTGACGCCGTGGTCGCCGCTCCGCTCGGGCATCCTCACCGGGAAGTACACGCGCGAGAAGGCGGGACAGCAGCAGGCCGGCCGCGGCGAGCTGGTGACGACGAATCTGGATGCCCACGCCTACGACGTCATCGACGAGCTCATCCGGGTGGCGAGCGCCATCGGCAGCACGCCGGCGCACGTGGCGCTCGCGTGGGTCCAGTCCCGCCCCGGCGTCACCTCGACCATCCTGGGAGCGAGGACGGTGAAGCAGCTGGAGGCCAACCTGGCAGCGCTGGACCTGGTGATTCCGCCGGAGCACCTCGCCGCGCTCGAGGCCGTGTCGAGGCCGAAGCTCCCCTTCCCCATCGACTTCCTGAAGGAGACGGCCTCCGCCCTCCAGCACGCCGGCGCCACCATCAACGGCGAGGCGGCGCCCGTCCCCCCGCTCGTCCGCAACGAGCGCGCGCCTCAGTACATTCCTTCATAGGGGCAGCTCTCTCGACGTCCACGCTGACGACCCCGAGCACACCGTCGCGCTCGACCAGAACCTGCTCGGCGCTCCTTTCGAGCGTCAAGGGGAGCGTCGGTGAACGGTGCCTCGCCACCGCGCTCGCCGCGGTGCTGACCGGCGCCTTACGCTGCGCGCCCTCCATGGCCGACGAGACGCCTCCGCCTCCGCCCGCGCGCACCGCCTTCCTCCTGGGCCTGGGGGGCGCGCTCGTCCCGTGTGTGGCGGCCGTGGGCGAGTGGCTCGCCTTCGGCGTGCAGCCACGAGGGCCCGAGGTGTCCCCGGCGCAGCGTGTGTGGACGCGCCGGCTGCTGGCGCTGTGCGTGGTGGACACGCTGCTGGCCCTGCTCGTCGCCGGGGTGCTGGCGAAGTCGGGCGTCGAGGGGCTCTCGGCGCCGGGTGCCCAGGCGCCGCTGCGTGCTGCCCCCACCGGGCGCGCCGTCGTCGGCATCCAGGTGGAGTCCGTTCCGGAGGGAGGCGGCGCGCGCGTGGCCTCGGTGAGCGCGGGCTCGCCGGCCGAGCGTGCGGGGCTCGCGGAAGGGGACGTGGTGGTGCGCTGCGATGGTGAGCCCATGCCCACCCGCGAGGCTCTCATGGCGTGCATCACCGCTCGCACACCGGGGGCCACCGTCAGCCTGGGGGTGCGCCGCGCGGGGGCGGAGTCCGCGCTGACGCTCGAGACTCAGGGCGCCCCCGCGCTTCCGGCGGGCACCCTCGCCGAGCCGCGCTGGGAGCCGCTCGCCGGTGCGGCGTTGCTCGTGCTGCTCGCCGCGGCGGGCTGGGCGCGCGCACGGGCGAGGGAGACCGTGGGCGCGGTCGCGGTGCTGGGGCTCGCCTTCCTCGCGGTGCCCCCACTGCAGCTCGTCCTGTCCGAGCGCCTTCCGCGTCCCTGGCACCTGCTGCCGCTCGCCCTCACGGGGCTCTCGCTGCTCGTGGGAGCATGGCTCGTGCGTCGCGTCACCGGGAGCACCGCTCCTTCACCCTGGTCGGCCGCTCCGGGCTGGGAGCGCTTCCTCCCGCTCGCCCTCTGGGTGCACTTCACCGGCCTGGTGCGCGTGGGCGTGCTGCTGAGCATGACGCTGCTGCTGCTCGGGAGGACGGACGCCCTGGTGCCCACGCCCATCGAGGGCGTGGTGGCCTCCGAGGTGCGGGGGGCCGTGGCCACGGCGCTCTTCCTCCTCGTCGCCGTGGTGCTCGCGCCGCTGGCCGAGGAGGCCTTCTTCCGCGGCGTGGTGCTGGAGGGGCTCCTGCGCTGGATGCGGCCCTGGCTGGCCGTGGCCTCCACCGCGGTGGTGTTCGCGCTGATGCACGGAGGCTACGGGCTCCGCGGCCTGCTCATCTTCTTCATCGGCTGCGTGCTGGGCTGGGCGCGGCTGCACAGCGGCGGGCTGCGCGTTCCGGTCCTCGTGCACGGGGCGCAGAACCTCTTTGCCGCCGTGCTCATGCTGCTGATGGCGCGCGGGTGAGGCGCGCCTCCGAGGGGGAGGCCCCCTTGTGTGAGGGCCTCCCGCCTTCTTCCAACCACGTGCGCGACGCGGGCCCCCGGGCAGCGTCGTCGGAGCCCGGCAGGCCTCGAGGAGCCTCGCGCTAGCGCTTGTTGCCGGAGTTGGGGTTGCTGGGGTTGTTCGGGTTGTTGCCGAAGGTGTTGCCACCCTGTTGCGGGTTCCCCGGCGTGGATGGGTTGTTGGGTCCGCGCGAGGGGTTGTTCAGCTGGTTGGGGTTCATCTGATTCGGCTTGTTGCCCGGTGCGGTCGTCTGCGCCGGGTTGTTCGTCCCGGGGCGCTGCTGCTCCGTACGGCCACCGCCTTCCGACTTTCCACCCTTGCTCATGGCTGCCTCCTCCTTTCCGGGCCCGAGTGCCCGGGGAGACCCACTAGCTACGGCAGTTGCCGGCGTGGGCGCATTGCGCCCGCGGGGTCGGAAAGTGTCCTGCACCCGGAGACGTGGTCCGCCTCCGGGGCAGAGCGCATGGCCCGCGCCCGGGACGCATTCGTGCTCCTGCCCCCAGGTCCCCTCGAGGGGACCTGAAGCGAACACCTACGCCTGCCCCAGCGGACGGCTGCGGTCGAGCAGCGCCTGCAGCCGCGGAACGTCCTCGGGGTCGATGTCGCAGAGCTGGAGGAGGACGTCGTAGCGGGAGTCCGCATGCGCCGGGAGCGTCTCCACGGCCTCCACGCGCGCGATGAGGACGATGGGCTCGGAGGCCGTCTGCACCTCGAGCTCCAGGAGCGCGCCCTCGCGGTGCAGCTCGTCGGTGGCCACCACCAGTCCACGCAGCGTCGCACGCGCCGGAACGCGACCGCCGAAGGCCGCCAGAGGGCCCGTGGGTCGGCACAGCACGGGAGCGGCGAGGCGTGGGTAGCTCCGGTGGACGACCTGTTTCCACTCCGCCGCGTGCGCACGCGCGCCCGCGCCGGACCGGGACGGCGCCTGGAGACTGAGCAGGCTGTGCAGGAGCTGCTTCCACATGCCCATGCGTGCCTCCACACGCGACGCGGCGTCAGACGGCTGCATCCACCGGCATTCTCGGGGTCTCCCCGGGGAAGCTCAAGAAAGCTGCTCGCGGGGGCGCGTGTCTCGAGAAGTGAAGCGTGCCATGAACCACACTGTCGGTCGGGGGAGCGGGCCTCTTCCCCTCGGGCAGGGCCCTGGGCCACCCTGGCGGCCTCCTGTCTTCCCCGGCCCGCGTGAGAGGGGCCTGAACGCCCATGAGAGCCTCCGTCCTCTTGCTCACTCCTGCCGTGTTGCTCGCGTCCGCCTGCCAGGAGCCCAGCCGTCCTCCGCCCCAGGCGCCCGCCGCCCCGCAGCCCACCGTCCCTGCCGCGGCGCCCACGCCGTATGTCCCGGACCCGCGCTTCGCGAAGGAAGCCCCCGCCCAGCCCGACGCGGCCGGGGCGCCCACTCCCAACGACGCCGCGCACCTGTTCCAGAAGAACGGCTGCAGCGCCTGTCACGGAGTCGGAGCGCCCTTCCACGACAAGCTCGCCGCGGCGCGGGGCAAGCCCGTGGAGCAGGTGGCGCAGTGGATCCGCACTCCCCGCGCATTCAAGCCCACGACGCTCATGCCCACCTACGCGAATCAGATCAACGAGGCGCAGGCGCGCGCGCTGGCGACCTGGGTGAAGGCCGGCAACCCGGGCGACGACAAGTAGCTCACGGCGTGCGCGTTGCCGCCACGTCCGGCGCACCCCGGCTCTCCACGTCGTGCTCCTTCGCGGCGCCTGCCTTTGCAGGACCCGCGATGCAGGCGAAGCGCGCGGTGCGGGGGCTGATGAGGAACGGCGCGAGCGAGCTGCCGAAGGTGGCGCAGGCCGCAATCGCCTGGGAGTCGGGACGCCCCGCGCATGCCACCGCGCCGAGCAGGCCGCCACCCAGGGCCACGCCCGCGGAGATGAGGAAGTCCACGAAGGACAGCTCACTCTCCGCGCGCGCGTAGCCCCCGGGGCACTGCCGACCGCCCGGATCGGAGATCCTCACGAGCCCCCCGAGTGTGAACCACTGGCGGTCCTCGAAGTCCTGGCCCTCGGTCACCCCAGGCGCCACGACACGCGTGGTGTAGCACCCGCTCTGACCGAGCAGCACGACCAGGGCGAGGACCGAGGCCGACCACTGCTTGCTGGACATGGCTGAAGGCTCCTTGCCCTGCGCCGCCGCGCAGCGCGTGGGCAGCGGAGATGAAGCCGTGTGGCGAACCGGGGTCGATGGACATGGAGGGCGCGCGTCCTCTGGCGAACGGAGCCGGCGCGCCCGCTCCATCACCGAGCCGACGTGGGAGCGACCGCTGCGCCGACGCTTCTTCGGAGGTGGCCGGTCCCTTGCCGCGTGACGAAGGTTGCTTCGACTTCGAAGGAGCTGCCATGGGTGAACAACTCATCTCGAATTTCCAGGCGGTCACAGGTCGAATCGTAGGGTTTCTGCCCAACCTGCTCTCGGGCATCCTCATCCTGGCCGTGGGCTATGCCCTCTCTCGCGTGGTCGGTCGTCTGGCGGCCCGGCTCCTGGGCCGGAGCCGCTTCGACCATTTCGCGGCGGAGCGCCTGCGCTACCGGCCTTCAGCCGCCTACCGGTCGGCGTCGTCCACTGTGGGCAGGGTGGTGTTCTGGCTCGGCATGCTCGTCACGCTGTCCATGACGGCGAACGCTCTCGGCCTCCGGACGCTGAGCGCCGGGTTGAACCGCATCATGGGCTTCATTCCGAATCTCCTGGTGGCGGCCGTCATCTTCGGTGTGGCCATGGTGCTGGCGAACCTGGCGGCGAACATGCTCGGTGACGTCGGACACGGCTGGGCTTCCAAGCTGGCCCGGACGGCCATCCTGGTGTTCGCGGGCTTCCTGGCACTGAACCAGCTGGGAATCGCCACCGCCGTCGTCACCACGACGTTCGCCGTCCTCCTGGGCTCCGTGGCCGTGGCAGCCGCCATTGCCTTCGGCGTGGGGAACATCGGTCTGGCGAGCGAGCTCACGCGCAGGTGGACCAGCCGCGGGAGAGAGCGCGCAGAGCGCGCGCGGGCCGAGCGGCACGAAGAGCCGCCGGAGTACCGGACCCACTGAGGGCCCCCGACCACCGCCGCCGATGATGACGGCGCACGGCTTTGGGCCTAGCTTCGCCGCCCGTGCGATTCGCCATCGTGGGTTCTGGGGCAGTGGGAGGCTTCTACGGCGCGAAGCTGGCGCGGGCGGGACATGACGTCACGTTCCTCGCGCGCGGGGCGCACCTGCAGGCCCTGCGCGAGCGGGGACTCGAGGTGCGCGGCGTCGACGGCACCTTCGTCGTGAAGGCGCGCGCGGAGGAGGACGCGGCGCGGGCGGAGCCGGTGGACGTGGTGTTGCTGACGGTGAAGACGTACGACAACGTCACGGCGCTGCCCATGGTGCGCACGCTCGTCGCCGCCTCGCCCGGCGCGATGGTGCTGCCCCTGCAGAACGGCGTGGAGACCGCTGACGCGCTGGCGGCCGAGGTGGGGCAGGGGCCCGTGCTCGGCGGCATCACCTACATCCTCACCTCCCTGACGGAGCCCGGGGTCATCACCCAGACGGGGGCCACCCAGCGCATCGTGTTCGGCGAGTGGTTCGGCGACACGTCACGGGTGTCGCCCCGCGCCTCGGCGCTCCACGCGGCGCTCACGGGCGCAGGCCTCCACGCGGAGGTGGTGCCCGACGCGCGGGTGCCCACCTGGGACAAGTTCATCTTCCTCGCGGTCTACTCCGGCTTCACCGCCGCGGCGCGGTCCCCCATCGGTCCCCTGTGGTCAGACCCGCACGTGCGCGGCACCTACCAGCAGGCCCTGGACGAGATGCTCGCGCTCGCCCGCGCCGAGGGAGTGGCCGTCACCGAGACGCGCGCCTCGCTCGAGCGCTTCATGGAGAGCCTCCCGCCCACCGGGCGCTCCTCGCTCCTCTTTGACCTCGAGCAGGGCAAGCCGCTCGAGGTGGAGGCCCTCCAGGGCGCGGTGGTGCGGCGGGCCCGGGCGCACGGCCTGCCCACTCCCGTCATGTCCACGCTCTACGCGGTGCTCCGACCGCACGCCCAGGGACGCCCGCGCGTGCGTGGGGGCTGACCCGAGCCGAGGTGGAGGCCGCGCCTGGTCGCCTCCATGAGCCCTCGAGGCTCCATGGGCCCCACCTCACCCGTTCACGGCACCGTGCGCTGGCCCGGTGCACCCGTGCCGGCGGGGAGCGCCGCGGGCTGCCTGCGCCGTGCGAGCTCGCGGCGGATGAGGCCCACCTCGCGACCACCCTGTCCCGCGATGGCGCTGTTCTCCTGCGCGCGACGGATGAGGTACGGCATCACCGCGCGCACCGGGCCGTAAGGAAGGTACTTGGCGACGTTGTAGCCGGCCTTCGCCAGGTTGAAGGAGATGTTGTCGCTCATCCCGTAGAGCTGGCTGAAGTAGACGCGCTCGTCACCGGGACCAATGCCGCGACGCGCGAGCTCGCGCACCAGGAGCATGCAGCTGGCCTCGTTGTGCGTGCCGACGCAGAGCGACATCCGGTCCAGGTGCTCGAGGCAGAGCAGCAGCGCGGCGTCGTAGTCCTCGTCGCTCCTGGACTTGCTCGGCTGGATGGGGTCCGCGTAGCCGCGCTCCGAGGCGCGCCTGCGCTCCTTCTCCATGTACGCGCCGCGCACCAGCTTCGCGCCGAAGAAGTAGCCCCCGGCCTCCGCCCGCTCCAGCGCCGCGCGGAGGTTGGGGAGCGCCGCGGTCCGGTACATCTGGTACGTGTTGTAGACGATGGCGCGCTGGGAGTTGAAGCGGACCATCATCTGCTCGGCGAGCTCGTCGATGACGCCCTGAATCCACGTCTCCTCGCCGTCGATGAAGATGCGCACCCCGAGGTCGTGCGCGCGCTGGCAGATGCTCTGCACGCGCTCGCGCACGCGGTTCCACTCGGCCTGCTCGTCCTGCCCGAGCGGCTCGCGCGCGTTGAGCTTCTCCAGGAGGCCGAAGCGCGCGACCCCCGTCACCTTGAAGACGGAGAAGGGGATGTGCGGGTGGCCCGCGGCCCACTCGACCGTGGCGAGCGTCTCGCGCGTGGTGGCGTCGAAGCCTGCCTCGGACTTCTCCCCCTCCACGCTGTAGTCGAGGATGGACTTCACGCCGTGGCGGCCCAGCGCCTCGACGGCGGGCTGGCACTCCTGGATGGTCTCACCGCCGCAGAAGTGCTCGAAGACGGTGTGCCGGATGGCCAGCTGGACGCCCGGCACCCGCGCGCGCAGCAGCGCCGACGTCAGCGGGATTCCGATGCGCGCCAGGAGCGGCTGGTTCAGCGCCGAGAAGAGCAGGTACGCCTTGCGCAGCTGCGCATCGCTCCTGGTGGCGAACGCGCTCCCCGTCTCCTCGAACGAGATGGGGGCCTCGGAGGAAGTCGGCGCTGGGCTGGGGGTCGGAGTCGTGGAGTCCATGGTGTCGACGGCCGCCGCGGCACGCATGCACGGGCTTGCGGCGGGCCGCATCGTCCGCGACGGCGAGGCGCTCTCTACACGAATTTTCCGAATGGGGCCCTTCAGGGCATGCTCTCCGTTCCCTGACCTGCCGGCCGGACAGGAGCGCACCCCCCTGCCCTCCCCCCCCTCCTCCCATGTCCGAGCGCGTCATCGAGGGGGGGCGAACCCCTCAGCCCCCCACCTCCTCCGAGGCAGTCGTGCCCCTCCGCCCGCTTGCCCGGCTATCCTCCCGTGTCTCTCCGGTGGAAACCCCCACCCGCGAGAGAACGAGGGGAGGCGCTCATGTCGACGGGTGATGGCGTTGCGAGGGACCTCGCACTGGGTGAAGCAGTCGAGACAGCACCGCAGCTCGGCAAGCTCAGGGCAGTCCTCTGGGGTGGCCTGACGGCGGGCGTGCTCGACATCCTCTACGCCTCGGTGGCCACGGCCGTCCGCGGGAGGAGCCCGTTCAGGATGCTCCAGTCCATCGCCAGCGGGGTGCTGGGGCAGGCGTCCTTCGAGGGCGGCTCGGCTACCGCGACCCTCGGCCTGGGGCTGCACTTCGTCATCGCCTTCGGCGCGGCGACGGTCTTCTTCTTCGCGAGCCGCAAGCTCCGCGTGCTCGTCCGGCATGCGATTCCGTCGGGGCTCGCGTTCGGCGTCGCGGTCTACTTCTTCATGCAGCAGGTCGTCCTGCCACTCTCCGCAGTCCAGCGTCCGGCGCAGGCACCACCCCTGTCCCTGGTCCTCATCAACATCGCCGTCCACATGCTGCTGGTTGGGCTTCCCATCGCGCTCTTCACGCGACGGGCGGAGGTTGCCGGCGTGACGACGCACACGCGGTAGCATTCCGGCGCACACGCCCCGGTGTGGTACCGGTGTCGCTATGTCGACATTTCAGTATTGCACCGTCATCGCCCTCGCGGCCGTCGCGGCCGGATGCGGTGAGACGAACGCAGGCGAGGAGCTGGCGACCAGTGTGGATGTGACGGCGCTGGACCGTTCGGTGGCCCCCTGCGAGGACTTCTACGCCTTCGCCTGCGGCGGATGGGTGAAGAAGCACCCGCTCCCCGACGACGCGTCGGTCGACGCGCGCTTCTTCGAGCCCTTCTACGCCGAGGCACGCATCCTCAGTCAGATCATCGAGGACAACCTCAACGGCATCCACCGAGCGGACGACCCGGAGGGGGCGCTGGTGGCCAACTTCTACACGAGCTGCATGGATGCGCCCGGCGCCTCCACCGCGGCGCGCGCCCAGCTGCAGACCCTCCTTCAGCCGGTGAACGACGTCACGAGCACGCAGGACCTGCCCAGGGCCGTCGCGCGGCTGCGCGAGCTGGGCGCGCCGGTGCTCTTCTCCTTCTACGTGGACGTCGACCCCGTGGATTCGCGCCGCCGCCTGGCGACGATGGACCAGGGCGGGTTCAGCCTCCCCGACCGCGAGTACTATGTGAACCCCGAGCATGCGCCCACGCTCGAGCGCTACCGGAGCCACATCCTCACGCTCTCACAGGAGCTGGCCCCGGGCGCGACAGTGGACCCGGACGCCGTGCTGCGCATCGAGACGGCCCTCGCGCGCGCCTCGCTGGACCGCGCGACCTGGAGCGACCCGATTGTCACGTACAACCGGACCACCCGCGCGGACTTCCTCGCCAGCGTGCCGGAGTTCGGCTGGGAGGACTTCTGGTTCGAGGCAGGCGTGGGCGGCTTCACCGAGCTGAACGTCACGGTCCCCTCCTTCTTCGACGCGCTCGGCACGCTCCTGGCGGAGGAGCCGCTGGAGGACGTGAAGAGCTACCTGCGCTGGCAGCTCATCGAGACCCTGGCCGGCTTCACGCACCAGGCGGTGCTCGACGAGGAGTTCGACTTCCACGCCCGCCTCTTCTACGGCCAGCAGGAAGCCCAGCCACGCTGGTGGACCTGCTACCTGGACACGGTGGACCGCATGGGGCACGCGCTCGCGCGACCCTACGTGGCCCGGCACTTCGGCGAGGAGAGTCGGAGCAAGGCGCAGGACGTGCTGCGCAAGGTTCGCAGCGCGTTTCGCAAGCGGCTCGAGGGCTCGGCCTGGTTGGATGTCTCCACGCGGACGGAGGCATTCGCCAAGCTGGACGAGGTGAACGAGTCGATTGGCTACCCCGACACCTGGAAGAGCTACGCCGGCCTCGGCATCGGCCCGGGCTCCTACCTGGACAACCAGAACCGCCTGACCCGCGATGCGTACCGCAGCAACTCCGCGAGCCTCGAAGCACCTGTGGGCCAGGGCCTCTGGGCCATGCCCCCCATCGAGGTCAACGCGTATTACTCACCCGCGGGGAACCGGATGGTGTTCCCGGCCGGCATCCTCCAGCTGCCGTTCTTCGCGCTCTCCGCCTCGCCCGCGTCCAACTTCGGTGGCATCGGCACGGTGATGGGACACGAGCTGACGCACGGCTTCGACGACCAGGGGCGTCACTTCGACGGCACCGGCCGGCTGCGCGACTGGTGGACCGCACCGGTGGAGGAGCGCTTCCTCACGCGCACCCAGTGTCTGGTGGATCAGTACTCGGACTACCAGCCCCTTCCGGGCGAGCACATCGACGGCGAGCTGACGCTCGGCGAGAACATCGCGGACCTGGGAGGGCTCCGCGTGTCCTACGAGGCGTTCCGCGCAATGGCGGAGGCCGAGGGCGAGGCGCAATCCACGCTCGCGGACTTCGACGCAAAGCAGGAGTTCTTCCTCGCCTTCGCGCAGATCTGGTGTGAGAACCGCCGCCCGGACCTGCTGCGTGTGGACCTGCTCACCGACCCGCACTCCCCCGCGAAGTTCCGCGTCAACGGCACGCTCAGCAACCTCCCGGCCTTCGCGGACGCGTTCCAGTGCTCCGCGGGAGATAAGATGTTGCGCGCCGAGACGTGCGAGGTCTGGTAGCGACCCGTCGTCACACTCGCTCGGAGGGGACGCGATGCGGCTGAACCTGCTGGATGCACTCTCGCAGCTCCCCGGCGAGAGGGGGGAGCGCTTCGCGGTCGCCTTCGAGCGTGGGACCGTCAGCGTGGAGGTGTACGCACCCCGCGGGACGGACCCGCAAGGGCCGCACACGCGGGACGAGCTCTATGTCGTCGTGCAGGGCCGCGGCACCTTCGTGTGTGGGGACAGGAGGGACCGCTTCGGACCTGGGGACCTGCTGTTCGCCGCAGCGGGTGTGTCCCACCGCTTCGCGGACTTCACGGACGACCTCGTGGTGTGGGTGGTGTTCTACGGGCCCGAGGGGGGCGAGCGCCCCGGTGTGCGGCGCGTCCTGGGGCACGAAGAGCGGGAGTGACCTCGAATGCTCGGGGCACGCGCATCTGAGCCGAAGCGTCCGAACGCGCCGTCCGCTACAGCCGCCTAAGCTCGTCCGGCATCACGTTGGGCCCCGCCTCCGCCCCCGTGCGCGGGAAGTGCACCACGAGCCTGTCCCCGATGTGGCCGATGGCCTCGACGAAGCCATCCACCGGCCGGCCCGCGCGCAGGTTCGTCACCAGTACCTTCACGGCGCCATCCCACGCCTCGGCGCCGAGCTTCTGGTGCGCCTCCGCGTTCCCGAGCACCACCACCTCGTGCTCGAAGAGGGATGCGAAGAGAAGCACCGCCGGCCCCTGCGGCAGGTGTGAGAGCCCCGCCTCCCGGAACGCCACCTCCGCGCGCCAGCGCACCATGGCGTCCAGCGCGCGGCGTCCCACCATGAGCCGCGCGAGTGGAGACCATGCGCCGGCGAACCAGCCGAGCACGAAGGCCACGGCCTGTGCCGCCACCAGCTCGCCGATGCTCAGACGCAACAGCGCTGCCACGAGCGTGGCGAGCGCGAGGGCGGCGATTCCGGCACGGTCCTGCGCCTCGGGGTACGCGTCACTGCGGTCCACCACGACCGGGACGACCTCCCCCAGGCACCTCGCCTCCTCGCGCCGCACCGCCTCCGCGATGCGCGCATGCCCCGCGTCGTCGAACGCCGACTGAGCTCTGTCCATCACCAGCTCCCCGAGGAACCACCGCCAGAGAACCCACCCCCGCCACCGCCCCAAGAGCCTCCACCCCGGCCGCTTCCACCCCCGAAGCTGCCCGGAATCCCCCAGCCTGGCACACCCACGAAGAGGCCGCGCCGCCGGCGTCCACCGAGCAGCAGCGGGAGCAGGAAGAAGAGCAGGAAGAACAAGGTGCCGAACGGAATGCCCCCGGAGCGAGGCCGCGCTGCTGGTTGTGGCCCGAGGCCGCCCACCTCCACGCCGAGCGCGCGCAGCGCCCTGCGTGCTCCGGACTCCAGTCCGCGGCCGTACGCGCCCACCCGGAACGCGGGGACCATCTCCTCACGGATGATGCGCGAGGCCTCCGCGTCCGGCAGCTCACCCTCGACGCCGTTGCCCACCTCGATGCGCATCCGGCGGTCCGCCATGCTCGCGACGAAGAGGACGCCGTTGTCCTCCTCCGCGCCGCCGAGCTTCCACGCCTCCGCGACGCGGATGGCGAAGTCCTCGATGGGCTCCCCCTCCAGCGAGGGGACGGTGAGGAAGCCAACCTGAGGGCCCCGTCCCTGGTTCGCCGCGCGCGCATCACGCGCGAGCTGCTCGAGCCTCGCCTTCTCGGTGGCGGAGAGCACGCCCGCGCGGTCCACGACGGGGCCCGTGAGCGGCGGCACGGGGATGACGGCGAGCAGGAGCGCGGCGACCAGCGCCGTCAAAACTTCACCTCCGGCGGGCGCTCGGCCTCCGGCACCGTCGCGGTGAACTGGGGCTTCTTCGCCTTCTTGTAGACGAGCGCGTTGGTGAAGCTCGTGGGGGGCACCGTGACGAGGTTGTTGAACTCGTTCACCGTCTCGATGTAGCGCCGCCGCGCGATGGCGATGCGGTTCTCCGTCCCCTCGAGCTGCGCCTGCAGGTCGCGGAACTGCTCGCTGGAGCGGAGCTCCGGGTAGCGCTCCGAGACCGCGAGGAGCCTACCGAGCGCGCTGGAGAGGGCACCCTGCGCCTTCTCGAACTCGCGCAGCTTCGCCTCGTCGAGCTGGTCCGCCTGGATGGTGACCTGCGTCGCCTTCGCCCGCGCCTCGGTCACCTGCGTGAGCACGTCGCGCTCCTGCTGCGCGAAGCCCTTCACCGTGGCGACGAGGTTGGGCACCAGGTCCGCCCGGCGCTGGTACTGGTTCTGGACCTCCGCCCAGGCCGCATCCACCTGGTTGTCGGCCTGCGGGATGGACTGGACGCCGCATCCGGCCAGGAGGACGAGCGGAAGGACACGCGAGAGCTTTCCGAGCGATGTGTGCATGGTCGCCCCCAAGTTAGGACAGCCGACGGCCTTGGCAAGCTGGTGGGGCGAGCGGGGGGCCAGCACCCCCCTGCCATCAGATGGCAGGCGCGGGCAGCACGTCCGCGAGCTCCGTCGCCACGGTGAAGCCGTCGTGGAACACCACGCCCGGCGCGCGGATGGTGTCGCTGCGGTAGAGGCCCTGCTTCAGGTACACGCCCTCCCCCGGGTACAGGGTGGCCATGTGTGTGCGCGGCACCACGGGCTGGCCATCGTGGTACAGCGCGACGAAGCCCACGGACGGGTCCGCGCTCCACTTCACGTGCAGGACGAAGTCGTTCCACACACCGCGCTGGAGTGGGGCACTCCACACGTCCTTCGCCAGCCCGCCGCCCACGCGCATCCGCATCTCCTCGCCGAGGACGTACAGCTCCACCGGAGGCGAGCCGCTCAATCCGGTGTGGTGCCACTGGGTGAAGACCTGCCACGTCTTCTCACTCGGGAAGCTCTCGTCGAAGAGGGTGCTCCAGGCGTAGACGTGCTCGGCGCCCTCGGCCACCTCGGGCGCGTACTCGGGGCCCACGTAGACGAGCTCGTTGCGGTTGCCGCTGGCCTGGATGGGCTTGTCGCCCTGCTCCACCTGGACGCGCAGGGCGTACGCCCCCTGGCGGACGCGGTCGGACGTCACCAGCAGGCGGTTGCTGTTGACGCGCTCCTCCTTGGTCCACTGAGAGGAGTTCCCGGTCTCGAAGTCACCCCGCCACACCACGTTCGCGCTGGCGACGGTGGGGACGAGCAGCAGGAGCGGGAGCAGCCAGGACTTCCTCAAGCAGACAGCCTTTCGTCGTGGGCGTGGAAGGGAGGGACAATCGGGCGACGCGCGCGCTTCCGGCCTCGCCGTCTGCCCTCCGTGGGGCGGGGGGCGTGCTCACCCTCTCCCGGCCGCTGGACATGCGGCCATCCGATGCCTGCTGTGCGGGGGGGTGCGGTGTATCGTCTCCTCTGATGCTCGCCTCCGGGGACAGCTCCTCCGACGTGAATGCCCTGGCGTCGTTGCTGCGGGGCAGGCGCGTCGTCGTCCTCACCGGTGCCGGATGCAGCACCGAGTCGGGCATCCCGGACTACCGCGGCCCGGGCACCCGCGCGCGTGTGCGCAGCCCCATCCAGCACCGGGACTTCCTCGCCCGGCCTGAGGTGCGACAGCGCTACTGGGCTCGCAGCGTGCTCGGCTGGCCCCGCTTCCGCAGCGCCATGCCCAACGCGGCCCACGAGGCGCTCGCGGCGCTCGAGCAGGAGGGCGCGGTGCTGGGCCTCATCACGCAGAACGTGGACCGCCTGCACCAGGCCGCGGGCAGCGCGCGCGTCATCGAGCTGCACGGGGCCCTGGCCGGGGTGCGCTGCCTGGACTGCGGGGAGCGCGAGCACCGCGACGCCCTGCAGGAGCGCCTGCTCTCGCTCAACCCCGGGTTCTCCTCCCGGAGCGCGGAGGTGCGCCCGGACGGAGACGCGGAGCTGGCGCTCGAGGCGGAGCAGGCCTTCCGGGTCGCCAGCTGCCTCCGGTGCCGCGGCACGCTGAAGCCGGACGTCATCTTCTTCGGTGACAACGTACCGCGTCCCACGGTGGAGGACGCCTTCGCGCTGCTCGAGACCGGGGATGCGCTGCTGGTGGTGGGCTCCTCGCTGGCGGTGTTCTCCGGCTTCCGCTTCGTGCGTCGCGCGGCGGAGCGGGGCATCCCCATCGGGATGGTGAACCTCGGCGAGACGCGCGGAGATGGGCTCGCGCAGGTGCGGGTGGAGGCCCGCGCGGGAGAGGTGCTTCCGCGCCTGGCAAGCGCGCTGAGTGCCTGACGACGCGGGCCAGGCCACCCCCTGCTCGCACCCACGGAGAGCAGGGGCGCTCCCAATTGCCGTCCGCTGCGCGCTCCCCATGGTTGCGGGAAAGGGGGGAAGTCCGTCCCCGCGCACAAAGGAGCGAGCCATGCCTGGGGAAGCCGAGAGGGTCGACCGCTACGCAGGGATGGAGCCCCGCACCCGCGCGTTCCTCGAGCAGCTCCAGGCGGCGGGAGGCCCGCCCATCTACACGCTCTCTCCGCGCGAGGCGCGCAGCGTGCTGAGGCAGGTGCAGGCCATCAACGTCGCGAGGCCTCCGGCGGACGTCGAGGAGCGCACCATCCCCGGCGGACCCACGGGCCCGGTGACCGTGCGCATCGTGCGGCCGCAGGGCGCGCGGGGCCCGCTGCCTGCGGTGGTGTACTGCCACGGCGGCGGCTGGGTGCTCGGCGACAGGGAGACGCACGACCGGCTGGTCCGCCAGCTCGCCGTGGGTTGCCAGGCGGCCGTGGTGTTCGTCGAGTACAGCCCCTCGCCCGAGGCGCGCTACCCGGTGCCCATCGAGCAGGCCTACACCGTGGCGAAGTGGGTGTCGGAGTCCGGGGACAGCGCGGGGCTGGACCGCTCGCGGCTGGTGCTCGCCGGCGACAGCGTGGGCGGCAACATGGTGATTGCGCTCACGCTGATGGCCAAGCAGCGCGGAGGGCCCCGCATCGACCTGCAGGTGCTCTTCTACCCGGTGACGGACTCCAACTTCGACACCAGCACCTACCAGTGCTTCGCCGAGGGCTTCTGGCTGACGCGCGAGGCGATGCGCTGGTTCTGGGACAGCTACCTGCCGGACAAGACGAAGCGCGCGGAGCTGATGGCGTCCCCCTTGAGGTGCGCGGTGGACCAGCTGCACGGCCTGCCCCCGGCGGTCCTCTTCACCGCCGAGTTCGACGTGCTGCGCGACGAGGGCGAGGCCTACGCGCGCAAGCTCTCCGACGCGGGCGTCTCCGTCACCTCCCTGCGGTGCCTGGGCACCATCCACGACTTCGTCATGCTCAACGCACTCGCGGACACGCCGGCCCCCCGCGCCGCCATCCGGCAGGCCATCCTCTCCATCCGCGAGGCCATCGGGCCGCGCCGTGGACTGGAGGCACCCTCGGGTCGCGAGCGTGCCGCGCAGCCGCGAGAGGCCCTCACCCCCGCCATGCACTAGGAGACCCAGGCGATGACGCCAACCCGAGCGCTGCACGAGGCCGGCCAACGACTCTGGCTGGACAACATCAACCGCGAGCTGCTCGACAGCGGCACCCTCCGCAGCTACGTCGAGCAGCTCTCCGTCACCGGACTCACCTCCAACCCCACCATCTTCGACCAGGCCTTCAAGCGCGGGAGCGCCTACGACGGCTCGCTGCGCGCGGGGCTGGAGAAGGGCTTGCGCGGTGACGCACTCTTCTTCCGGGTGGCGCTGGAGGACCTCGAGCGCGCGGCCGCGCTCTTCCTCCCGGTGCACGAGCAGACGGGTGGAAGCGATGGCTGGGTGTCCCTCGAGGTGTCCCCGCTGCTCGCGTACGACACCGCGCACACGGTGCAGCAGGCCACGACGCTGCACGGCCAGGCGGGAATGAAGAACCTCTTCATCAAGATTCCGGGGACTCCCGAGGGGCTGAAGGCCATCGAGGAGTCCACCTTCGCGGGCATCCCCATCAACGTCACCCTGCTCTTCTCCCGCGAGCAGTACCTCGCGACCGCGGATGCCTGGATGCGGGGCATCGAGCGGCGACTCGCGGCGGGGCGCTCACCGAAGGTGCCGTCCGTGGCGTCCCTCTTCATCAGCCGCTGGGACGTGGCGGTGTCGGGCAAGGTGCCCGAGCGGCTGCGCAACAGGCTGGGCATCGCCGTGGCGCAGCGCACCTACCGCGCCTACGTCGAGCTGCTCGCGAGCGAGCGCGCGAGGCGCCTCGGGGCCGCGGGTGCTCCCCTGCAGCGTCTCTTGTGGGCGAGCACCGGGACGAAGGACCCCTCGGCCTCGGATGTCCTCTACGTGGACGCGCTCATGGCGCCGGACACCATCAACACCATGCCCGAGGCCACGCTGCTCGCCTTCGCGGACCACGGCCGAGTGGGGACACCCATGGCGCGTGATGGGGGAGACGCGGAGTCGGTGCTCGCGGAGTTCGAGAAGGCCGGGGTGGACGTGGACGCGCTCGCCACACGGCTGCAGCAGGAGGGCGCGGAGGCCTTCGTGAAGTCCTGGAAGAGCCTCCTCTCCCACCTCGAGGAGAAGTGCACGACGCTCGAGGCCCCGCGTCCGGCGGCGGGATGAGCGCACCCGCGGAGATGACCGAGCGCTTCAAGCAGCAGGCCGCCGAGCGCGCGGTGGAGCTGGTCGCGCCGGGGATGGTGGTGGGGCTCGGCACGGGCTCCACGGCGGCGCTGGCGGTGCGCCGGCTCGCGGAGCTCCTGGGCGCGGGGAGGCTCGAGGGCGTCGTGGGCGTGCCCACCTCGCGAGAGACGGAGGCGCTGGCGCGCGCACTGGGTGTGCCCCTCACGACGCTGGAGGCGCATCCGGAGTTGGACGTCACCCTGGATGGCGCGGACGAGGTGGACCCGGAGCTCTCTCTCG
>JAKEEX010000188.1 GCA_022616315.1 Myxococcaceae bacterium | reverse complement strand
GGCGCGCGGGCCCCTGGCCACTCTCGCGGCCTCCCAGGCGCTGTGGGCGCACATGCGGCGGGTCCGCCCCGACTGTGCTGCTCGGCTACTTCCCCAACTTGATCGAGCACATCCAGCTCTGCCAGGCCGCCCTGCGCCCCGCGCCCACCGTCTGCCCGGCCAGGACCGACCACCCCTGACCTCCACCTGCCTGCGCACGCGCCTCGGGCGCCGCGAGCACCCCGACGAAGAGAACAGCGACGATGTAATTACGCACCATCTCGGGAAACCTCCGCAAAACGCGTTTGTGTATCACGAGGTTTACGGCTGTCCGCGCTCCTTTGCCAGCACCAAGAACGCGGACTCCAGCGTCGCCAGGCGTTCCTGCGCGCGGGCGTGCGCGGCGACTATCGGCTCGCCCATTCGCGGTAATTCTTTGAGCTCGAAGTAATACTTGATTTTCGGCTCGGTCCCGCTCGGCCGCAGCGTGACGCGCGCACCGCCCTCCAGCACGAACGCGAGGACGTTCGAGGGCGGTAGCGGCCCGCCTCGCGCGTAGTCCATCACCGACACCACGCTTGCAGAGCCAATGCGCTTGGGGGGCCCAGCCCGGAAGGCGTCCATGATGCGCGCCATGGTGGCGAGCCCCTCCGCGCCGGGAAGGGTGACGCTCTTCTGGGCGGACACGAACAGTCCGTGCTCGCGCTGAATCTCCTCCAGGTATCCGAGCACCGTGGTGCCGCGTCCCGCACACCACGCCGCGAGGTCGGCGAACACGAGCGCCGCGCCGACGCCGTCCTTGTCGCGCACGACGTCACCCACGGTGTAGCCGAGCGCCTCCTCGAAGCCGAAGACGAAGCGCGCCCGGCCCTGCTGCTCGAGCTCGATGGCGCGGTTGGCGATCCACTTGAAGCCCGTGAGTACCTCCTCGTAGACGGCGCCCATCTTCCGGGCAATCTCGCCGAGCTGCGCGGAGGACACGATGGTGGACACGACCGCGGGCGGCAGGCCGTTCCTCCGGCTCCGGGTGAGGAGCGCGTGCCCCATCAACAGCCCCACCTCGTTTCCGGTGAGCAATCGCAGGCTGCCGTCGGAAGCACGCACGACCACCGCGAGCCGGTCCGCGTCCGGATCGTTCGCGAGCACCAGGTCCGCCCTCTTCTCCCGCGCAAGCGCGGTGGCCAGCTCCAGCGCCCCGGGCTCCTCCGGGTTGGGAAAGCGCACCGTGGGAAAGGCGGGGTCCGGCTCCTGTTGCTGCTCCACCGGTGACACGGACGTGAAGCCGGCCTCCCGCAACGCGCGCAGAGCCCAGGGCCCACCCACGCCATGGAGCGCGGTGTAGACGATGCGCACCTTCTCCGCGTCGCGACCGTGGAGCCTCAGCGCGAGCAGCGCCTC
>JAKEEX010000187.1 GCA_022616315.1 Myxococcaceae bacterium | reverse complement strand
TCGCGGCGGCGGAACGTCATCCTCCGGTACAGCGACTCCAGCCCCTCGGTGCTGACGCGTGAAGCACCCTCCGGCGTCTCCAGCGCGGCCCGGACGAGCCGGACGTGGTGACGCGGGTACTCCTGCCTCCACCGTGACTCCGCCTCCGCCGCGTCCGCACCTGCGGTATCCGCCGCACGCAGCGCGTCCACGACGACGGCGCGGTTGAGCGCGAGAGAGGGCCGCGCATCGCCCACGCGCGGGAAGTCGACGCCACCTGTCTGCTCGAGGGTCTTCACGGCGGCGCAACCTAGCGCTGCCCGGGACACGCGGCGAGAACACGTCGGACTGCCGCAGGCTACGTCGCTCCATCCTCGCTCGCAGCGGATGGATCCACGGCCGCTCGTCCATGACGCATCGCTCCGCTCCTCAGCCTAATGAGGCGAGGGCATCGGGCCAAGGCCGGTGTCTCACCGACGATCCGCTCGGGCTCGCCTGACGACGCCCTCTCTGCGCTCTGCCGCGCTCACCAGCCAGCCAGGCGCCGCGCAACAGGCAAGCTTGCGCCGTGTCCTCCCTCTCCGCGGAGGAACACGCATCAGGACTTGCCGGGAGCGTCCCGGTCCACTTGCATGCGTCCTTTGCACGAGCCGCGGGCCCAAGGCTGCACGCCGGGCCCAGGAGGACACATGCGCAACCGTTGGATGCAGGGCAGCAGCCTGTTGCTCACGCTGGCCCTGGGGTGTGCCGCCCCGCAGGCCGAGGTGAAGGAGACGCCCCTCGCGTCCGCCCCGGCGGAAGCCCCGCCGCAGCCGCCCGGACTGCGCCTGGGCACCGACACCCGCCCGGAGCGCTACCAGGTGGAGCTCACGCTCGACCCTGCCCAGGACAGCTTCCACGGCGTCGCGGAGATTGCGCTGCAGCTCGAGAGGCCCACCTCCCTCCTCTGGCTCAACGGCACCGAGCTCGCCGTGGAGGAGGCCGTCTTCACCACCGGCGGTGAGACGGTGGCCGCGAAGGTGGTGCCGGGCAACGAGGACGTCTTCGCCCTCGCACCCGCGCGCGAGCTGCCCACGGGCAAGGCCACCGTGCGCATCCGCTACACGGGCAAGGTGAGCGCCAAGGACTCCTCCGGCATCTTCCGCCAGCAGGAGGGGGACGCCTGGTACGCCTTCACCCAGTTCGAGGCGACCGACGCGCGTCGCGCCTTCCCCTCCTTCGACGAGCCCTCCTTCAAGGTGCCCTTCCAGCTCACCCTCAAGGTGAAGCCGGAGCTGAAGGCCTTCGCCAACACGCCGGTGGAGTCCGAGCAGGTGGGTGCGGACGGCCTCAGGGTGGTGCGCTTCACCGAGACGCTGCCGCTGCCAACCTACCTGGTGGCCTTCGCGGTGGGCCCCTTCGACGTGGTGGACGCAGGCCAGGCGGGCCAGAAGAAGACGCCCGTGCGCATCGTCGTTCCGCGCGGCCACGCCGAGGGCGCCGCCTACGCCGCGAAGCACACCGGCGCGCTGCTCGAGGTGCTCGAGGCCTACTTCGGCATCCCCTACCCCTACGAGAAGCTGGACGTGATGGCCGTGCCCGTCACCACCGGCTGGGGGGCCATGGAGAACGTGGGCCTCATCACCTTCG
The DNA here is from genome assembly GCA_022616315.1 of Myxococcaceae bacterium. Classification (GTDB taxonomy): domain Bacteria; phylum Myxococcota; class Myxococcia; order Myxococcales; family Myxococcaceae; genus JAKEEX01. Next base: position 13,130 of record JAKEEX010000187.1, on the reverse strand, counting down.
GCCAGCGCTACCTGCTGGCCAGGCCCGGCATGGACACCGAGTCCTTCAGACGCGACTTCATCGCCACCCAGGCGCACGAGCTGGCGCACCAGTGGTTCGGCAACCTCGTCACCACCGCGTGGTGGGACGACATCTGGCTGAACGAGGCCTTCGCCAGCTGGTCCGAGGGGATGGTCATCCGCCAGTGGAAGCCTGACTGGAAGCCGGAGCTCGAGTCGGTGCGCGCCCGCGGCTGGGCCATGGGCGCCGATAGCCTGGCCACCGCGCGTCGCATCCGCCAGCCCATCGAGGTGAAGGGCGACATCGACCAGGCCTTCGACGGCATCACCTACACCAAGGGCCAGCTGGTGCTGGACATGTTCGAGGCCTTCCTCGGGAAGGACACGTTCCGCAAGGGCGTGCAGGAGCACCTGCGCCGCAACACCCACGGCAACGCCACCGCGGACGACTTCCTGGCCGCCATGTCCAGCGCGGCGGGCCGTGACGTGAAGCCCATGTTCTCCACCTTCCTGGACCAGCCGGGCGTGCCGCTGGTGTCCGTGGCCCTCACCTGCGCGAAGGACGCCGCGCCCACGCTGCAGCTCTCCCAGCAGCGCTACCTGCCGGTCGGCAGCAAGGGCGAGGCGGCCCAGACGTGGCAGGTGCCGGTGTGCGTGCGCTACGGCCGCGGCAAGGCCGAGGCGCAGGCCTGCACCCTGCTCACCGAGACGAAGGGCACGCTGGCGCTCGACGGCGTGAAGGGCTGCCCCGAGTGGGTGGTGCCCAATGCCGGCTCCCGCGGCTACTACCGCGCGCAGCTGCAGGGGGAGTTGCTGACGAAGCTGACGCAGGACGGCGGCAAGCGCCTCACCCTGGCCGAGCGCATCGGGCTGCTGGGCGACGTGAAGGCCCTCACCGGCGGTGGCTTCCTGCCCGCGGGCGAGACCCTGGCCCTGGTGCCGCGCCTGGCCACGGTGGAGGACCGCGACCTGCTGACCGCCGCGGCCTCCATCGTCACCGGCGTACCCGAGGACTTCGTCCCCGAGCACCTCCAGCCCCACTACGCGCGCTACGTGCGCAAGGTGTTCGGCGAGCGGGCGCGCCGCCTGGGCCTCACGCCGAAGAAGGGCGAGAGCCAGGACGTCGCGCTGCTGCGCCCGGTGGTGGTGGGCGCGATGATGCTCGACGGCAAGGACGCGGCCCTGCGCAGCGAGGCGAAGAGGCTCGCCGCGGCCTGGCTGAAGGACAGCTCCGCGGTGGCGCCGGAGATGCTGTCGGTGGTGCTCGCCGTGGTGGCCGAGGAGTCCGACGCCGCGCTGCAGGAGCGGCTGCTCTCCGCGGCGAAGGAGACGAAGGACCGGCGTGTCCGGACGCAGGTGCTCGGTGCGCTCGGGGCGGTGAAGGACCCGGCGCGCGCGAGGCAGAACCTGGCGGCGGCGCTGCTGGGCGCCTTCGACGTGCGTGATGCCTCCTCACTCCTGGCCGGCAGCCTGGGCAACCCCTCCACCCGCGAGGTGGCCTACGGCTTCGTGAAGGAGCACTTCGATGCGCTCGTGGAGAAGATGCCGCGCAACTCCGGCGCCTACCTCATCACCCACGGCGGCTACTTCTGCGACGCCGAGCACCGCGCGGACGTGGTGGCCTTCTTCGGCGAGCGTGCCCCGAAGCACGAGGGCGGCCCGCGCATGCTGGCGCAGACGCTGGAGCGGCTGGACCTCTGCATCGCGCAGAAGGAGGCGCAGTCGAAGAGCCTCGCCGCCTTCCTCCAGACGCAGTAGCACTGCCGTCAGAGTGCTCCCTGCAGGAAGATGCGCTCGGAGGTGAGGGTGGACGCGTCCATCGCCACCTCTGAGCGCTCGAGCACTCCCTGCGCGTCCACCGTCCCGCGCACCTTCGAGGCGCCGACCGTGAGGGTGACCGCGCCCTGGCCACCGCCCTCGCGGGCGTACACCGCCTCCACGGGGCCCAGGGGGTCCAGCGCCGGCTGGTAGACGTCCACCGAGAGGCGCTCCTCCCGGCCGCTCAGCACCTGCGCACGCAGCTGCGGTAGCACGCCGAGCTCGCTCGTGAGTCCGCGGCGGGCGCGAAATGTCCCGTCCAGCTGCTTGCCCTCGTGGGTGAGGACGAACTGGTAGAGGCCGGGCCGCGCGCGCTGGGCCTCCAGCTGCAGAGACAGCGCGCCGTCGTGCGCCTGGGCGTAGGAGAGCTGCAGCGTCTGGCCCTCCGCGTCGCTCACCAGCACCTGGGTGGAGTCCTGCGCCTGGAGGGCGCTGCCATCCCGGGGCAGGAGCAGACTGCTCGTCGTCTCCACGATGCGCAGGCGGTCCTTGGCATCCGACACCCGCCGCCAGGAGAAGCCCACGGGGTTTCCGGAGAGGCGCACGACGTGGATCTCGTTGAAGCGCTCGGGGAGGCGCTCGGGGTCCACCGCGCCGAGGCTCACGGCCAGCCCGGTGGTGATGCGCTTGAAGCTCTCCGCGTAGCCGAGCTCGTCGTGCGCGCACAGGACGGGCACGGTCCCCGCGCTGCGCACCATCATCTTCACCTGGCCCACCGCCACCACGCCCTGCAGCCGCGTGCGGTAGTCCACCTCGAGGAAGATGGCGGGGACGCCGCCCACCTCGCGCACGTCGGTGACGCGCATGGCCTCCGTCTTGAGCTCGCCGGTGGAGGCCACCGCGCGGGCCACGGAGAGCAGCGCGCCGGCCGCGTCCAGGGGCGTCTCGTAGAGGAAGCACACGAGCTCGGAGTCCGTGCCGAGAGGGACGGTGACGGTGGTGGCGCCCTCTCCCTTCCGGTAGCGCAGGGGGCCCGCGGCCTCCACGCGTCCGCGCGCCGCGCTCTGTGGAGGCGCCACCTCGAGCCGGGGCAGCTCCGGGAGCTCGCGCGCGCGCGCTGCGGCCACGCTCATGCGCCGCAGCGACACGTCTGACCCGTCGCGCGCGCTCTTCGGCGTGGCGCAGGCGACGAGGAGGAAGAGGACCAGCAGGGCGCGGCGCGGCATCCTCGGGACTCCTTCCGGCGGCACCGGTGGAGGTGCTCGCGCGACGGTACCGAGTGCTGCGCTCGTGCCGCCCCCGCACCGAAGTGAAGGCGTTGGCTGCTCCACCCGGACTGCGCCATGCCGTCCTGTGTGCGACGCGTGCCTGACCACGGGGCGTGGGCGACTGATGCGGAGATGGCGACGCGCGTGCCTCGACGTCGCTGCCACGCCATCTCTCAGCGCGGCGTGCTCACGCCGAAGGCCGGATGTTCTGGTTGACGTGGAAGAAGTTGTCCGGGTCGTACCGGGCCTTCACCGCGGCGAGACGCGCGTAGTTGTCCTGGTAGGTGGCCTGCACGCGCTCCTGCCCTTCGTCCATCATGAAGTTGACGTACGCGCCTCCCGCGGAGTGGGGGTGCAGCGCGCTCCAGTAATCCCGCGCCCACGTGACGAGACGCGGAACATTGGCCGGGTCCGGGTCCACCCCGACGATGACCTCCGCGAAGCGTGCGTCGCGGAAGCTGAACGCCGTGTCGTGACGCCCGACCCGCTGCACCGCGCCATCCACGGGGTAGAGGTGCATCGTCGAGTGCGACGTGGGCAGGCGCGCGCCGTGCTGCGCATGCAGGGCCACGGCCTCGTCATCGAGCGTGCGGAAGAAGTCCGCCTTCCAGTACCACTGCAGGCCCGGCGGATAGAGCGCGTCGAAGGCACGCTGGATTGCCGGGAAGGGCATCGTCCGAAGGCCCACGAACGCTGGCGGGCCGAAGCGCAGGACGGGCGCGAAGGCTGCGTCCGCGCGCTCGAGCGGGCCCGTGTAGCACCACACCACCCCGCACATCGTCTTCCTGTGGAGCGCGGGAGGGAACGGCGGCTCGGGCGGCACCTTCAGGAAGGCGAAGAAGCCGTTGAGCTCCTCCGGCGTGCGGGCGAGGAAGTCCTGGTACCACCTCAGCACGTCCTCCGACTTCTCGAGCGGCCAGAGCGTGTGCCCCGCCACCACGGTGTGCACCGGGTGGGCCCGGAAGAGGAATGAGGTGACGACGCCGAAGTTGCCGCCCCCGCCGCGCAGCGCCCAGAAGAGCTCCGGATGTGAGTCGGCGTCCGCGGTGACGAAGCGCCCGTCCGCCAGCACCAAGTCCGCCGCGAGCAGGCTGTCCACCGTCAACCCGTAGCGGCGCGTGAGGTGACCGATGCCGCCCCCGAGCGTGAGCCCCGCAACTCCCGTGGTGGAGATGAAGCCGGACGGGACCGCGAGCCCGAACGCGTGCGTCGCGTGGTCCACGTCCCCCCAGACGCAGCCCGCGTCTGCGCGTACGGTGCGCGACGCCGGCTCCACGCGCACGCTCCGCATGGACGACACGTCGATGACGAACGCGTTGTCCGCCACGCCGAGACCGGCCGCGTTGTGGCCGCCGCCCCGGATGGCGACCGTGACGTGGTGGTTCCGCGCGAACTCCACCGCGGCCAGCACGTCCGCCACGTCCACGCAATACGCGACGAGCGCGGGGTGCCGGTCAACCATCGCGTTGTACACGCGCCGAGCCGAGTCGTAGTCCGGGTCCCCGGGGCGCACGAGCCGACCGCGCAGCCTGGACTGCAGCCCCTCCACGTCCGCCGTGTCCACTTCAAGCGCCGGCCCACCGTTGCCGTGGGTGCCTGTGCGGAGCTCTTCGGACACGACGCCACCTCCTGCTCGGGGGAGCGATGCTTGCCCCCGCGCGAAAGGTAGGGGCAGCGGGGACGGACCTGCACGGATGCTCGGCCCCCTCACCCCGTCCCTCTCCCAGGGGGAGAGGGGAAGGTGGGGTCGGCTGCATGCAAGAGGGGTCTTGTGGAACGTGGGGGCACGGCTTCGTTCCAGCCCCCTCACCCTGTCCCTCTACCAGAGGGAGAGGAGATTTCCGTCACAGGCCCTGGAGGGGTGCCGTTCCGTCCTCGCCGAAGCTCCCGACGTGCACGCCCAGCATTCCGAGGAGCGACAGGTAGAGGCTCGCCAGCGGCTGCCCCGACGGCACCCGGAGGTGTCGCCCGGGGTGGAGCTGACCTCCCGCCCTCCCCGCGAGGAGGACCGGGATGTTGCGCCGGTCGTGCGTATTGCCGTCTCCCATCTCGCTCGCGAACAGCACGACGGAGCTCTCCAGCAGCGTGCTCCCATCCGGCTCGGTGCTCGTGCTCATGCGCTGCAGGAACGACGCGAGCTGCGACACCTCCCACGTGTTGATGTCCACGATGGCCGCAATCTTCTCCGGGTCGTTCTGGTGGTGTGACAGCGCGTGGTGCTGCCCGCTGTATCCGAGGAACGGGAAGCGACGGGAGCTCGCGCCATTGCCCATCATGAAGGTGATGACGCGCGTCATGTCGCACTTCAGCGCCAGCACCATGAGCTCGAGCATGGCGCGCGTGTGGTCCCGGATGTCCACGACGGGCGAGGGCGGAGCCCCCGGGGTGCACGCCGGTGCCGCGTCCAGCTGAGTCATGCGGCGCTCCAGCTCGCGCACCCCGGTGAGGTACTCCTCCATGCGGCGCCGGTCGTTCAGGCCGAGTCGCGCATTCAGGCGCTGCGCGTCCTCGCGGACGGTGTCCAGGACGCTCTGGTGCCGCCTCCTGCGCCGCGCCAGACCGTCCCCGCTCTGTCCGGACGCGCCGAAGAGACGCGCGAAGAGCGCCTGCGGATTGACCTCCTTGGACAGCTGCAGCGTCTCGCTCGCCCAGGCGATGTTGTTCAGGTACGCGCAGCTGTAGCCGCCCTCGCACACGCCGCTCGCGCTCCCATCGAGCCCGAGCTCCAGGGACGGATACGGCGTGTCCTGCCCGAGCTGCTTCGCGGCCACCTGGTCCATGGACACGCCGTTGCCGATGCGCCCGCCGGGAAGGATTTTCCGTGCCGTCAGGAAGGAGCCCGTGCCGCCCTCGTGCGGAGCGCCCCCGTCCGGGTAGGCCGGCGCGTTCGCGAGCCCCGTCACCACGAGGACGTGCTCGCGCATCGGGGCGAGTGGCTGGAGGATGGGTGTCAGCGCATAGCCACTGCCCTCCTTCGCGGGAGTCCACGCCTCCATGTGGATACCGCACGGCACGTAGAGGACGACGAGCCTGCGCGCGGGCGGCTTCCCCAGCGCCTGTGCGCGGGCGACGCCGGGCATCATCTGCTCGAGCAGGGGCAGAGCCATGGTGGCGCCCAGGCCTCGCAGGAAGGTCCGCCGCGGGAGCTCCCACCTTCGCATCGCGTCCCCCTCCTAGCGGTGTGTGAACGGCCTGCTCGTGGCGATGCGTCGCACCAGCTCCGACAGCCGGTAGTCGCGCTGCTCGAAGGTGCGGACGACGCCGTCCAGGTGACACCGGTCCGACGTCTCGAAGGAGCGCGCCAGGGCGTAGATGTAGAGGTTGCGCGCCAGACAGGCCGGCAGGCGTGGGTCCGCCTTGAGCAGCGCCGCCAGCTCCGCGGGCCCGTTGAAGCGCACGTCGCCGGGAAGGACTCCCACCGCATCCACGGGGAAGCCTGCCTCGTCCCGCTCGCGCCACCGGCCGACGGCGTCGAAGTTCTCGAGCCCGAAGCCCACCGGGTCCATCACCGCATGGCACCCGCTGCACGCCGGGTCCGCCCGGTGCTGCTCCAGTTGCTGGCGCTTCGAGAGCGACGAGGAGCCCACGGGCGGAAGCGCCGGTACGCTGGGCGGGGGTGGCGGAGGCTCGGCGCACAGGAGCTGCCCCAGCACCCACTTGCCGCGCACGACGGGGGACGTCTCGTCCGGATGCGAGGTGAGCATCAGCAGCCCCGGCTGGGTGAGGAGGCCGCGCCGCCGGGCGTCCGTGACTTCGACGCGTGTGAGGTGCGCGCTGCCGGGAAGGGGGAGTCCCGCGTGCGCGGCGAGCCGGTCGTCCACGTACGTGAAGTCCGCGTCCAGCAGGTCCAGCGCGCTCCGGTCTTCCCGGAGGAACTCGCGGAAGTAGCGCGCGGTCTGCTCCTGCATGGCCTCCTTGAGTGCTTCATCCACGTCCGGGAAGAGCACCGCGCTGGGCTCGCGCGAGGGCACCGCGCGGAACTGCAGCCACTGGGCAGCGAAGCTCTCCACCAGCGCGTCCGCCTTCGCGTCCGCGAGCATCCGTCGCACCTGTGCGTCCAGCACCTCCGGCTTCGAGAGGCGTCCCTCCGCGGCGAGCTCGAGCAGCGTGTCGTCCGGCGTGCTGCTCCACAGGAAGTAGGACAGCCGGGAGGCGAGCTCCTCGTCGCTCACCGGGTGCGTGTCCGGGGTGTCCGGCGCGCCGTCCAGCTCGAGGTGGAAGAGGAAGTGGGGTGACAGCAACACGGCCTGCACGGCGAGCTGGATGCCCGTGCCGAAGTCGTCGCCATCGGCCTCGGCCAGTGTCACGAGCGACACCAGCCGCTCGACCTCCTCCGGGGAGACGGTGCGTCGCCAGGCGCGGCGCGCGAAGCGCTCGAGGATGCGGCGGGCGCAGGGCAGGTGCCCCTCCACCTCCTCGTCACACACCCTCAGGCGTGCCTGGGAGAAGGGTGCAGCCCACGCGTCGCGCTGGAGCTGGAGCCAGTCCACCAGGAGCGCCCGCTCGCGCTTCATGGGGTCCGCGATGCTGTCGTCCCAGAGGTAGTTGTCGAAGCCCACCGAGAAGGTGTGGCGACCTGCCGTGACCTCCACCGTCTTCTGGTACACGGCGGGAGTGTCCGCGGAGGCGGCCACGTCGAACTCGGCGACGAGCTGCCCATCCAGCCGGAAGAGCATCCGCGGGGCCACGCCGTGGACGACGTCACCGGCCGCACGGGCGGAGAGCGTGAACGGCCCGCTCGACCCGAAGTCGAAGGTGGCGTCGATGCTCCCGTTGCCATTGAGCCGCCAGAAGTCCGTTCCACCGGGAATCCCGAGCGTGTGAGGCACCGCTTCCGCCTCGAGACGCTCGAGCTGGGCCGGCGCGACGTCCGCGCTCCAGGCCTCGCGCGCCATCGCCTCCGCAGCGGCGTCGTACTTCTCCACCAGGACGGGCGCCATCCCGAGCACGTCGTCGATGTGGTCGAACCCGAAGCTGGTGTCGTCCCGTGGGAAGCCGTCGGCGGGTCTGCCGACGTCGCCCAGCAGGTCACGGACGGTGTTGGCGTACTCGGTCCGGCTGAGCCTGCGGAGCTGCACCCGGCCCACGTCCTGACACTGCTCCGGGCCCGCGGATGCGGCAGGAGCACCCAGGGGCCCCTGCTGGCTGTAGCCAACGCACGCACTCGAGGCCCACAGGAGAAGCAACGCGAGGGCGAGGCGTGCACGCGGTGACGGCCCCTCACCCTCCCCTCTCCCCGAGGAGTGGGGACAGCCGCGCTCCGCTGTTGCGTCCGCCATGGCGCCTGCGCGTGGCAACCCACGTGCCTCCCCACCCCGGCACGATGCGCCCCCTCCGCCGATGCGAGCGCCCGCCACGCGCAGGAGAGAGTGGCGACCTTCTCTGTGGCTGCGCCTTCACCCGGTGGGAAGAGGCGTGGCCAGGAGTGTGAAGACGCCTTCCTCCGGTGCGTGCGTCACCCGTTGCTGGCGCGCGGCAGGCTCTGGTGGTGCTCGTCCGCGAGGAGCTCCATCAGCAGCCCGTCGTGCCAGCGCCCATCGGGGCCGCGCTCGTACTGGCGCAGCACGCCGACGGGCCGGAACCCCACCCGTGCGTACGCACGGATGGCCCGCACGTTGTCCGCCGCGGGGTCGATGACGAGCCGGTGGTGGCCACGCCCAGCGAAGAGGTAGCCCACCACCGCGCGGATGGCCTCGCTGGACAGGCCGCGGCCGTGCCACGCCGTTCCCATGAAGATGTCCAGCCCCGCGTGGCGGTAGTCCGGCTCCAGCTCCTCGCTGACCTGGATGGCGCCGATGACGGTGCCCCCGTGCTCGAGGGCCCACACCGTCACGTCCGCGGGAGGCGCGAGGAAGTCCGCGCGCACGCGGGCCTCGTCATAGCCGTGCCACCACTGCGCCACCTGCGGCTCGGTGAGCAGCTGCAGCAGGGCAGGCACGTCCTCGTCGCGTGGGGTGCGGAGCAGGAGCCGCTCGGTCCGGAGGGTCTCGGGCACGAGGGAGGAGGATAGCGCGGCAGGCACCCCGGCGGCACCCGGCCCCGGAGTGCACTGTCCGGTGCGCGATGCGGGGCGCGGGTGAGGGGCCGTCACAGTGCCGCCGTGACTCGCGTCACGACACGGGCGACGTGGGCGGGATGATCTCCCGCACCGAGGGCAGCGCGAAGTCCACGCGGCGCCAGCCGTCCACGCGGAACGTCGTCTCCCAGCCGGCCCACGTGGCCGCCGTCGAGTAGTGCCCCGTGCTCACACCGTCCTGGTCCATCCACTCGGTGAAGAGGCGGAAGTCGTTGCGCGGGGTCCCGTTCGCGTCGAACGGGTTGGCGTCCACGTAGAGCAGGTTCTGCGTGCCGCCCGGGACGAGGTACGAGACAATCTTCACGCCCACCCACTGCCCCTCCTGCAGCTGGAACGGGAACTTCGGCGTGAGCTGAACGTGGTCGTACGTGGGGTGGTCCAGCTCGCGGAACGCCTGCGGCGCGACGCCCCCGAACGGCACGTCCATGCCCACACAGCTGGAGCGCGCGATGTCCGGCTTGGTGTGCGTGCCGCCGCGCAGCTTCCAGGACATCGAGTTGTGGGTGCCGTTGTGCTCGAGCACGCGCACGTAGACGGTGGCCTCGAAGTTCAGCACGTCACCCGGGTTGCCGATGTAGCCCTTCTCGGCCGCGCCGAAGCGCCACGTGAAGTTCTGCACACCGCCGCTCGGCCGCAGGTGGAGGCGCACCGTCTTTCCGGCGGGCTTCCCGCTGGCGTACGTCACGCGGTGGCCCGCGGTGGACCAGAAGGTGAGCCCGTTCTCGGAGCCCTCCGTGGCCGGGTCCCCCTCCATGTCGAAGTGCTGGGGGTCCACGGTGGTGGGGTCCCCGGTGCCGAGCCGGAAGCTGCTGCCGGAGGGGTTGGAGGGGAAGAGCATCCCCACGCCGTCCTCGTCCACCTCGACGGGCGCGGGGGCCTGCGTCACGGGGGCGTCCGACACCTCGGTGGAGGCCAGCGCCGTGGCGGCACCGGTGAGGCCCAGCAGGAGTCCGAATCGCAGAGAGCGTGAGAGCGTCATGGTCTGCTCCAACCGCTCCCGGTCGCCGCGTTCATCCGCCCCTCGTGCGACGGGGTGCCTCCGCTGCAGGCAAACGAGACGAGGGGGCTCCCCCTCGCCAGGGCGGGGGCAGAGCGGGGAGGCGACGGCCCGAAGTGTCGAGCGGCCAACAGACAGGCATGGACGCGCCGCGGGAGACACGACGCATCTTCCTGTGGAGGAGGTGCCTGATGCAGACGCGCGAGATTCCGCAGAACCAGTGGTCCGACTTCCTCTACACCGTGGCCGAGCAGCACCGCGACGCCCGCGTACGGGTGGAGGTGGACGGCAAGGACATCGGAGAGCAGCCCCTCGGAGAGGACCTGGCCCTGGTGGACATCGAGCTGGAGAAGAAGGGCTCGGCGAAGGGTGACATCTCCCTCACGTTCGGGACGAAGGGCGGCGGGGAGATGGAGCACCGCATCCTGATGCCGGACCACGTCTACGCGGAGGAGACGGACAGCGGCGAGCTGGCGGTGCTGGACATCGAGGACCGCGGGAAGCACAAGACGCTCGTCACCTTCGAGCTCTCCCCGCAGTCGCAGGCGCCGTGAGTGGAGCGCCGTTGACGCCTTGCTGACACAGTGCCCGGACCGTCGGCTTGCGGCGCGTCGCATACGCGTGGGAGGAAGCGGCCCCAACCATGTCCGCCCTCCCCGCGCTCGCGCTGCCCGGTCGTCCCGCGTTCAGCACCGCAGCGCTCCCCGAGTCCACCTTCCAGCTGGGCATCTTCGAGGGGCTCTTCGTCCACGGCCTGCAGGCCCGCGGTGCCTTCGCGACGGAGCTGTGCGAGGCGGGCTACGACGCGCGTCGTCCGGAGCGAGACTACCCGAGCCGCGTCCTCAAGGCGTGCCTGGAGGTGGCCTGTCGCCACGCCCACCCCGGCCTCCCGCAGACGCAGGCCATGCGGCGTCTGGGAGAGCGCTTCTGGCAGGGCTTCCTTCGCACGCAGCTCGGCAGGCTCGTGCAGGCAACGCCACTGGGCTCGGGTCCGGAGGGGCTCTTGAAGCGGCTGCCGCGTACCTTCAACCTCGCCTCCTCCGCCCTCCGCATCGCGGTGCACCAGGAGGGGGAGCGTGACTGGCGCGTGGAGGTGTGGGAGCGCCATGCGCTTCCGGACTTCGCGGCGGGCGTCATCGCGCGGGTGCTCGTCCTCAACGGCGTGGCCGCGCAGGTGGACGTGGCCGAGCGCTCCGCGGAACGGTTCGCGCTGCAGGTGCGCTGGTAGGGCCTGCTTCGTTGGCACGGTGAGGAGCGTCGCGTGCTGCCCGTGCGCGCGCGACGTGCCACCATGTCCACATGCCCACCCTGCAGACCGAGCGGCTCCTCCTGCGTCCCTGGGAGCCGGGCGACTTCGAGGCATACGCGGCCATCATGGCGGACCCCGAGGTCGTCCGTTACCTCGGCACTCTGCCCCTGAGCCGCGAGGACGCTTGGCGCAACCTGGCGCTCCTCGTGGGCCACGGGCAGCTGCGCGGCTACACGCTGAACGCCGTGGTGGAGCGCACCACCGGGCGGCTCCTGGGGCGGTGCGGCCTGTGGCAGCCGGAGGGGTGGCCGGGGCTGGAGGTGGGCTGGGCCCTCGGGAGCTTCGCGTGGGGCCAGGGCTTCGCCACGGAGGCGGCGAAGCTGTGGCGGGACTACGCCTTCCGCGTGCTGGGAGTGGAGGAGCTCGTCTCCCTCATCCATCCCTCGAACGAGCGCTCGCAGCGGGTGGCGCGGCGAGTTGGACTTCGGCGCCTGCGCGAGGTGGAGGTGCGCGGCGTCACGTGCCAGCTGTGGGGACAGACGCGGCAGGAGGCGCTGGCGCGGAAGAAGCGCTGAGTCGCGAGAGACGTGAGCGTGTCCGAGGCGGCACCGAGCTCGGGCCCAGTGGCTGGAGCTTCGCGATGCTCGTGGTCGGCCACTCGTCCGGCGCCGTGGTCGCGCTCGAGGCTCTGGTGGCATTGCCTTCGATGTTCGCCGGTGCAGTCATCTATGAGCCGCCCATCGTGATCGGCCCGCCGCTGGGCGGTGAGGCGCTCTCACGCGCCAGGGCAGCGGTTGTCGTAGGCAAGCCCGGAAGGGCGATCGCGATCTTCTTGCAGGACATCGTGCGGATACCATCGCTGGCGGCCCGGCTGGCGGGAGTCTTCGTGGCGGCTCTCCCCAGGTGGCGCGCGTTCGTCCCACGCCAGATCGACGACGTCGGGGCGATCGATCAGCTGGGCGTCCGCCTCGATGCGTACGCGCGAATCGAGGCCCCGACCGTCCTGCTCGGCGGTGACCGCAGTCCGGCCCACCTTGGCGAGCGGCTCGACGCCCTCGCCCGCACCCTGCCGCGCGCCGAGAAGGTCGTGCTGCACGGGCAGGGGCATGCCGCCAATGTGAAAGCCCCCGACGCGCTCGCCCGCGTCGTCGAAGCACTCGCCGACAAGGTGCTGCGCTGACGGGTCGTCCGTCGGACCCGCTTGGACCGGGAGTCCCAAGTCGTGGGAAGCAGGCTCACGCAAGGCGTGGCGCGAGGTCCACTGAGACGTACTTGCTATTGAGGGGACGGGGGGCTGGACGGGCTGTGACGCGGAGGCTCGGTACGGCCCGGTGAGACGCACGGCCCACGGCTGCTCCTGTCGTCACACGGGCTGGAGCCAGCGTACACACGGGAGGTGGCGGCGCGGCCTTCACCGCCATGGTCCGGATGGACTCAGGCGAGGGCCTCGGCAGGCCGTCGCCGAGGAGGCCTGCCTCGGGGGTTCAGGGCTCACGAGCACAAACCCTCGGACCCACTCTGACGCCCCCTCCAAGGCCCCTCTCTTGCGTGTTTTCCGGGGCAGAATTCGCGGTGGCTTCCTGGGAATCCAGTGCTCGGAGCTGCCGCTTCCAGGAGGGTCCGAGGGTTCGGTTTCCTGCGCCCGGAGGGGGACTGGCCGTCAGGGGGCTGGGCTTGAACGGCTGTTCGTTCACCCGGGACACCCCTGGCACCCCCGCCTGGGGGGAGTGGCTCGGTTGGTCTGACCGTCTGACCACTTCGGCGACTTCCCCAGGCCCCCGGA
>JAKEEX010000019.1 GCA_022616315.1 Myxococcaceae bacterium | reverse complement strand
CGCCCACCTCGTCGCCCGCCTCCTCGAACTCCACGCTGTAGGAGCTGCCGTCGATGAGCATCGTCACGGCGCCGTGCTCGAGCGCCAGCGCGTCGATCTCGTGCCGCTTGCCGTTCAGCGTCACCGCGTACCGGCCCTCGGCGAGCGGCTCGATGTCCACCTCGGTGGACTCCTTCTTGCCGGGGAGCTGGGTGAAGTAGCGCATGGGGTGTGTGGGGGGCTCGGGGTGGGTCATCTTCCCCTCACCCCGTCCCTCTCCCAGAGGGAGAGGGGAGTTTGGGGAGAGGGGAATGCGTGGGCCTAGCGGCGACGGAGAGCGGCGGCCCGGCCGTTGAGGCGCCAGGGGGAGGTACCGCCTGCGGTGCCTGCCGCCTTCTGCGTCAGCGTCTTCTTCTTCTTCTGGTCGCGCTCGAAGGCGTGGACCACGCTGGCCATCACCGCCACCTCGTCCAGCGCGGGGTCGTGCTTGCCGAGCAGCTCCGTGTGCGCGCGGCCCAGGAAGCCCGTGTCGTAGTCACCGCCCACGAACTCCGGGTGGTCCATCACTGCCTGCAGGTAGCGGATGTTCGTGGTGATGCCCTTCACCACGTACTCGCTCAGCGCGCGCTTCATCCGTGCGATGGCCTCGGGCCGCGTGGGCGCCCAGACCGAGAGCTTCGAGATCATCGGATCGTAGAAGCTCGGCACCGTGTAGCCCGCATACACGCCGGAGTCGTCACGCACGTTGGGGCCGCCGGGCACGCGGATGTACTGGAGCTTGCCCGGGCTCGGCATGAAGTTGGTCGCCGGGTCCTCGGCGTAGATGCGCACCTCGATGGAGTGACCGTTGGGCGGCACGCCCTTCGTGAAGGGGAGCTGCTCGCCCCGCGCGACGCGGATCTGCCACGCCACCAGGTCCAGCCCCGTCACCCACTCGGTGACCGGGTGCTCCACCTGCAGGCGCGTGTTCATCTCGAGGAAGTAGAAGTTCCGCTTGGCGTCGACCAGGAACTCGATGGTGCCCGCGCCCACGTAGTTCACCGCGCGGGCCGCCTTCACCGCCACCTCGCCCATGGCCGCGCGCATCTCGGGGGTGAGGATGGGGCTCGGCGTCTCCTCCACCACCTTCTGGTGCCGGCGCTGCGCGGAGCACTCGCGCTCGTTGAGGTGCACGACGTTGCCGTGTGTGTCCCCGAAGACCTGGATCTCCACGTGGTGCGGCTTCTCGAGGAACTTCTCGATGTACACCGCGTCGTTGCCGAAGGCGTTCATCGCCTCGCTCTTGGCCGAGCGCCACGCGGAGTCGAAGTCCTCCATGCGCTCCACCTTGCGCATGCCCTTGCCACCGCCTCCGCCCGCGGCCTTGAGCATCACGGGAACGCCGATCTTCTCCGAGTAGGCGCGCGCCTCCTCGATGGTCGCGATGGGCTCCGCGGTGCCGGGGACCACGGGCACACCGGCCTTGATCATGTTCTGCCGGGCGCGGGTCTTCTCACCCATGGCGTCCATGGCGGAGGCCGGCGGACCGATGAAGACGAGGCCCGCCGCCTCGCAGGCGCGCACGAACGAGGCGTTCTCGCTCAGGAAGCCGTAGCCCGGGTGGATGGCGTCCGCGCCGGACTTCTTCGCCGCCTCGATGATGCGCTCCTGGACGAGGTAGCTCTCGCGGCTGGGCGCGGGGCCCACGCAGTAGGCCTGGTCCGCGGTCCGCACGTGGAGCGCCGAGCGGTCCGCCTCGGAGTACACGGCCACGGTCTGGATCCCCAGCTCCTTGCACGTGCGCATCACGCGGATGGCAATCTCTCCGCGGTTGGCGACCAGTACTTTCCGGATGGTGGGCATGTCGGGCAGCCTCTAGCACGGCCCCCGCGCGTCGTCAGTCGTGGCGTGCAGCCGCCGGGGCCTCCTCCGGAGAACCGTGCGAGGTGCGCTGGGATTGCTGTGGGACGCTCGGTTGCCTGGTGGGGGAGAACGGGGACGACTCCCCCTCACCCTTTCTCCCTCTCCCAGAGGGAGAGGGGGCGGGGGCTCAGAGGACTCCGCGGTCTTTTAGGAAAGGGACGAGTCTCTCGTCGAGGAGCTGCTCGGCCCGCGTGTAGTCCACGTCCTCGGGACGTTCGACTCCACCGCAGAGCTCGGCCAGGAGGCCTTCCTGGATGCGGCCCGCCTCCAGCGCCACCCGGTAGGGCACGCGGCTGAAGGTGACGAGCCCATAGCGGGAGACGTACTTGCCCGGGAAGCGCCGCTGCAGCTCCACCTCCACCGCCTTCTGCAGCAGGAAGCGCCTGTCGCCCACCCGGTCGCGCATTTCCACGAAGTTGTCCACCGCGAGCTCCGCGATGGCGTCCGTGTGCGGCTTGCGCGTCTCGGCGAACTCCCGGAAGAGCGCCGCCCAGTCCAGGCGCTCGCGGCCCTCCGATGTAAGACGCCGCGCGAGCAGCCCGTCCAGCACGGTGCAGTCCTCGAAGCCCGCGTTCATCCCCTGCCCGAAGAAGGGGACGATTCCGTGCGCCGCGTCCCCGAGCAGCACCGCCGCCCCGTGGCTCCACGGCCACGTTTTCACGGTCGTCATCTGCCCGAGCGGCGCCGCCATGAAGGCCTCCGCGAGCCCCGGGATGAGCGGCACCGCGTCCGGGAAGTGGCGCTCGAAGAAGGCCTGCGCCGCGGGTGCATCCGTGAGCTGTGCGAAGCAGGGCTGGCCCGCAGGCGCCTCGAAGGGGAGGAAGAGCGTGCAGGTGAAGCTGCCGTCCTGGTTGGCCAGCGCGATGAGCATGAAGTTGCCGCGCGGCCAGATGTGCAGCGCATGGGGCTCGAGCGCGAAGCGGCCTCCCTCCCCAAGGCCCCCCTTCGCGGGCGGCATGGTGAGCTCCTTGTAGCCCGCGCTGAGGACGTCGCTCGTGGACCCGATGCCCGCGTCCTTCACGAGCGAGCCCCGGAGCGCGGAGGCCGTGCCGTCGCTTCCGAGGACCACGGGCGCCTCAACGACGTGCTCCTCCCCCGTGCGCTCGTCCTTGAAGCGCGCCTCGCGGCGGGTGACGTCGTAGTCCACCAGCCTCTGGTGGAAGTGGATGCGCACGCGCCCGGCGCCTTCCTCGTGCGCCCGCTCCGCCGCGTCCATCACCATCTTGTTGATGCCGCCACGCGACATGGAGTTGATGAACTGCGAGTCGTCCTTCCCGTAGCGCTGGAAGGTGAGCTCGCCGGAGACGGCGTGCATCATCCGCCCGCGCATGGGCACCGCCTGGGTGAGCACCTCCTGCTGGAGCCCCACCTGCTCGAGCGCGTGGAGGCCCCGGGTGGAGACGGCCAGGTTGATGGAGCGCCCGGCGCTGATGTCGTGCCGGCGCATGTCCGGCCGGCGCTCGTACACCTCCACGTCGAAGCCGCGGCGGGCCAGCGTGAGCGCGAGGAGCGAGCCCACGGGGCCCGCGCCGATGACCGTGAGCGTCTCAGGGATTGCCATGGGTCTCGAAGAACTCTCGCAGGAGGGAGACGAGCCGGTGCACGTCCGCGTACCGCGTGTAGAGCGGCACCGGCGCGATGCGCACGATGTCCGGGTTGCGCAGGTCCACGAAGGCCCCGCGCTCCTGGAGGGAGTCCACCAGCGCCTTCGCCTGGTGCGGCACGCGCAGCGTCAGCATGGTTCCGCGGCGGTGCGGCTCGCGCGGCGTCAGCTGCTCCACCCAGCCCGCGGGCAGCTGACCCAGGAGCCACTCGAGGTAGCCCGTGAGGTGCGCGCTCTTCGCGGAGAGGGCGTCCATCCCCGCGGCGTCGAAGAGCTCCATGGACGCGCGCAGCGCCGCGAGCTGGAAGATGGGAGGGTTGGACAGCTGCCAGCCCTCGGCGCCGGGGATGGGCTGGAAGTCCGGGCCCATCTTGAAGCGCGTCTCCTTGTCGTGGCCCCACCAGCCGGCGAAGCGGGGAAGGTCGAAGGCGCGCGCGTGGCGCTCGTGCACGAAGACGCCGCCCAGGCCCCCCGGGCCCGCATTGAGGTACTTGTAGTTGCACCACGCGGCGAAGTCCGGGCCCCACTCGTGGAGGGAGAGCTTCAGGTTGCCCGCGCCGTGCGCGAGGTCGAAGCCCACCACGCAGCCCTTGCGGTGTCCGGCGCGCACGATCGCCGGCGCGTCGAAGGCCTGGCCCGTGAGGTAGTTGGGCTGCCCCAGGAGCACCAGCGCGACCGAGTCTCCCTCGCGCTCGAGGAGCGAGAGCACGTCCTCGTCGCGCACCGCGAACTCGCCCGGGCGTGGCTCGAGGGTGAGGACGGCGTCCTTCGGGTCGTAGCCGTGGAAGCGCGCCTGCGAGGCGACGGCGTAGCGGTCCGACGGGAACGCCGTGCCCTCGATGAGGATGCGGAATCGCTGCGGCGTGGGCCGGTAGAACGACACCATCATGAGGTGCACGTTGACGGTGAGCGTGTTCATCACCGCCACCTCCACCGGCTTCGCGCCCACCAGCCGTGCCGTCATGTCCGTGAGCAGCTCGTGGTACGGCATCCACGGATGGCGCGCCTCGAAGTGGCCCTCCACGCCGAGCCGCTCCCAGTCGTCCAGCTCCTGCGCGATGTAGGGGCGCACGTTGCGCGGCTGCAGGCCCAGGCTGTGCCCCGCGAAGTAGAGGGCGTCCTGGCCGTCCTTCGCGCGCGGGAAGAGGAACTCACCGCGGAAGCGGGCGAGAGGGTCCGAGGCGTCCTGGGCGCGGGCCCACGCGGCGTCGTCGCGGTAGGCCTCAGCGGGTGTGTGCACGGTCGTCATTCCGGGCGGAGTGTTCCTGCCGCTGAGGCCCGGGGCAACTGAGAAGGGGGAGAGGGAAGGGGGACGGGAGCGCTTTCCGGCTCGCTAGGTCCACGCTGGCCCAAAGGACAGTGGCTGCACAGCCTTTCGCACGGGGACAGGGTCTTTCGGGGGGCCAGGCAGCCGAGCTCCTCGAGACGGCCCGGGGAGGTCCACGTGAAGCGCCTGCTCGCGGTGACAGTCGTCGTTGCCGGCTGCGGTATCATCCCACCCACGGGGGGCCTCGAGGCGCCCACGGGCACTGTGACGGGGCAGCTGAACGTGGTCCAGACCGTGCAGCAGGGGCTGAGCGCGGCGAGTGCGTGCGGAGCCCCTTCACCCTGTCCCTCTCCCACGGGGAGAGGGGAGTGGGCTCCCGGGGGAGGTGGGGAGGTGGGCTCTCCCGTGCCCGGGGGAAGTGGGCCGTTGGACCTTCCATCGCGGACGCCCTTGGTCGAGCTGCAGCGCTTCCCCGAGGGCTCCTCCGTCATCCCCGGGGAGGTGCTGGTGCGCTTCGAGGAGCCGGACGTGGAGGTGTCCGTGGCACTCGGGGCGCTCACGCTCTCCGGCTACCAGCTGGAGCACGCGGGACCTGCATCGCGCTACCTCCACGTCGTGCGCTACCGCCATCCCGACGGAAGCACACCCACCGAGGCGGAGACGGAGGGGCTCGCGGCGCTGCTCTCGGGACACCCGGGCGTGCGCTTCACCACCGTCAACCGCTGGCACTTCCCCACGCTCACTCCCGACGATCCGCTCTTCCTCTCCCAGTGGCACTACCGGACGCTCAACCTGCCGTCGGCGTGGGACGTGATGCCCCGCACCCCGGGTGTCGTGGTGGCAGTGGTGGACTCCGGTGTCCGTGTGCACCCGGACCTCGCGCCCCATCTCCTGCCGGGCGTGGACGCTGTGAGTGACGCGATCAACGCGGGGGACGGTGACGCGCGCGACGCCGACCCGAGCGACCCGG
>JAKEEX010000018.1 GCA_022616315.1 Myxococcaceae bacterium | reverse complement strand
GGCGCGCCGTCTCCTGCAGCACCAGGTCCACGGCATCGGGGGAGAGCCCGTCCACACCTCCTGCAACCAGGGCGCGGAGGTCCTCGCGCAGCGGCGCCACCTGGCTCATGGCGCCAGGCCGCACACGGACGATGGCGGCCGCCTTCGCGGGAGCGCGGGGTTGCCCGGGCCTCGGTGGAGGTGGAAGGGACAGCTGCACCTGGGCCGAGCTCACCCCATCCACGCGCTGCAACGCCAGCGCGGCCTGCTCCGAGAGCAGGTGGAGCTCCTTCAGCCGCTCCTCGGTGGCCGTGGGCACCATGCTCGACGAGGAGAGCACCCGCGCGACGCCCTCCAGTCGCGGACGCGGAAGCTCGAGCGCGTCCAGGAGCCGGATGGCCTCTGCGGCGGACGCGTCGGGGACCTCGATGGCCCAGGTGGGTTTCTTGCCCTCCTCGGGCACCTTCCGGGCGTCGACGCCTGCCTCCTGGAGCACCGTCTGTAGCTCGTTCGCCTCGCGCTCGGTGAGACCGTGGTGAATCCGGGCCCTGCACGCCGTGAGCGCGACGAGCAGCAGCGCGAGGGTTGCGATGCGACGTGACATGACGGCTCCCATCCGTGGGTTCACACCTGCGTCTGCAGGACCTGCTTCACGCCGCCGGTGGCCTTCTCGACGACCTTCCCGGCGAGGTCGAGCTCCTGGCTCGCGCGGTAGACGTGCGCCTGGAGCGCGAGGAGCTCGGCCGGACTGAACGTCTTGCCCGACTGTGCGAGCCGCAGGACGTGGTCCATCCGCCGCTGTGCCGCGGACACCTGCTCCACCATCCGGGTGGCGGTCACCGTCCCCGGCCCCGAAGCAGCAGTCACCGCGCTGGCTGCGCGCGTCCCCGACGTCTGAGGCGGCGTCACCGGCCGTGGCTCCACCTCGAAGGGACCCAACGGTCCCCGGGACCCGTCCACGGCCGCACCGACCTGCGGACCCACCGGAGCCGCGCGCCCGGACACGCCCCTGCCGGTGTCCCGCGCCCCCGCCGCATGCAGGAGGGAGCGGAACGGCTCTCCGCCCTGCGCAGGCGCCGGTGTCGCAACCGGGGCAGCGACACCCCCGACCTTGGCAAGCGTCATGGTGCGTGCTCCTCAGCGGATGTTGTTGATGGCCGCCTTGGCCGAGTCGTGGCGGACCTTCATGATGTTCGAGACCGCGTTGAACTCGCGGCTCTCCTTCTGCATCTCGTTCTGGAGGTGCAGGTACTCGGCGTTGAAGCGCTGGCCTTCCTCGTTGAGCAGCCTCTGCGCCTCGAGCAGCTCCCACTGCTCACCGCTGCCCTGGGTCCCGCCTCCAGACTCCGGGGTCCCGCTCGTGCCGGCGCTCCCCGCCGCCCGCGCCACCGCGCTGACACCGCTCACCGCTGCACTCACCACGCCGCCTCCGAGCGCGGGTGCCAACGCCGCCCCCACGCGCCCGGCGACCTCGAGCGTCCGGTCGAGCACCTGACCGAAGTCGTTCCTCGGCGTCTGCCGAGCCGTGGTGGGGGTGAGCGAGGTGCTGCCGATGCGAGCCGACGCGTCCATGTGAGGCCTCCGACGAAGGGGTGCCCGGACGCCCTTCCACGCGCCGTGCCGCACCACACGGCCCGCGGTTCCGCACACTTGGAGGGCCCACCCCGTCCCCTGAAGTCCTCGCGAGCGGATGGGGCGTCCCGCTCGCGGGCGCTCGGGCACCTCCGCCCGCCGCGCAGGGGAGGAGGCCCCCACGAACCGGGGAGCTGCAGACCGGGAGCGGACACCGTGCGTGGCGCAGAAAACTTGCGCTTCCGCCGGTCTGCTACAGAGTTGTCGCCGGCTGTTCCACCGCTCCCTGCGGACCCTCGCTCCCGGAGGACCCATGCACTCCACGTCCGCCGCGTCCGATACGCGCTACCACCCCCGGGTGGAGGCCGGCTTCATGGTGAAGGTCCTGCGGAACGACCGCACGCTGCTCTACCGCACGCGAGACCTGTCCATGGCCGGTGTCTTCGTGGAGGACCTCCGGGTGCTCCCCGGCCAGCTCGTTGCACTCGTGCTGCCGCTCCCCCACGACTGCGACGTGCGCGTGGAGGCCACCGCGCGCCGCCTCACCGACGAGGGTGTCGCGCTCGAGTTCAACGATCTGGACTGGGACGACATGTTCGCCCTGGCGCGCTTCCTCTACCCGCGCCTGCCCTGAGCGTGCGTGCGCCTCAGAGCGTGGACACCGCGTCCTGCTCCGTCCAGCCCTCGAGCCCGTTGCGGAGCCGGATGCGCACGTAGCCGTCGCGGGACTCGAGGACGCGAACCTTGAGACCCTCGTGCACCTCGAAGGCCACGCGGCCTCCCGTGGAGGGAAACTCGCGGGCCTGCGCGGTGGCCGAGAGGACGACGGCCTCGTGGACGTTGGCGCGAACCCAGGCGTGGGTTGCCATCAGCGCCGCCGCGGGCACGGCACCGACGAGCGCGACCACGGCACCCGCCAGCACCCACAGACGCTGTCCATTGGAGACGAACCGCCGCGCGACGAGCAGCAGGAAGCCCGAGACCCACAGTCCCAGGAAGAGCAGCGTCACGAGCCGCGCATCCGTGGCGTCGGCGAGCCTCTCGAGCAGGGGGACGTCGCTCGCCTCTCCCACCACCTTGTCCAGCTGCTGCGCGCGCGCCACCGCGAGGTTGGCGTCCACGTCCGGCCCGCTCGCACCCTCGCGGCGCGCACGCTCGAGGTACAGCACCGCTGCCCCGAGCTCGCGCTGCGCCAGGTGTGCGGTCCCGAGGTTGTAGAGGACGTCCGCGCCTCCGTGCCCGTGCTCGAGGAGGCGCCGGTAGCCCTCCTCCGCCGCGGAATACTCCCCGCGTGAGTAGGCCTCGTTGGCCTCCCGGAAGACGGCCCGCGCCTCGTCGGGCGAGTAGTACGGCGACTGTGCGAGGAGCACCGTGAGAAGCAGTCCCATCGTCGTCATCCGCGTCCCCACGCTTCCATGGCGGCCGCGGCCTCTGCCAACACGCGCCCGCGTGACGCCTCACCCCCGCCCGGCGCGAAGCGACCCACCTCGCAGGCCTCGAGCACCGCGAGCACCCGCGCGCGCTGCGCCTGGGGCATGCCGGCCTCCATCAGCCGCGACGTCAGGGCCTCGCGCGTGAGGCCCTGCACCGGTTCGTGCAGCTGCGCCTCGAGGAAGCCCAGGAGGGCCCGCTCCACCTCGGCGAAGAAGGCCGCCCCGCTTCCACCCGCCTTCAGCTTCTCGGCCTCTGCGAGACGGCGGCGTGCGGCATGCGTCCGCCGGCGGCGCACCGTGTGCTCGGTCTCCTCGCGCAGCTTCCCTCGCAAGAGCCCCACGAGCGAGAGCCCCATCCAGAGTCCCACGGGGGTCAGCACCAGGGGCCAGAAGAAGCCGCGGGTGTGGAGGGGCGCGGACGGAGTCGTGAAGGTGGCCGTCACCCGCACCGGCCGCACACCTCCGGACCCGAGCACGTTGTGCGCCGCCGGCGCCTGGCCCGGGGAGGAAGCTCCGGCTGCGCCGCCCGGGGCTCCTGCAAGCGAGGTCTGTCCCCCGGCTCCAGGCATGATCGTGAGCGTGACGGGCTGGGTGGACGTGACCTCGTAGCGGCGCGTCTCCGGGTCGAAGTACCCGAAGCTGAGCGCAGGCAGCGTGAAGGTGCCCGTGCGCTGCGGCATCAACGGGTACTCCATCACGCGGCGGCCTCCCACACGGTTCCGTGGTGTGGTGACGGTGTCCGTCGTGCTCGGCTCGTACACCTTGAAGGCATCCGGCACCTCGAGCCGCGGCAGCGGCACGTTGCGAACGTTGCCCTGGCCCTCCAGCGCCACCTTCACCGTCACGGGCTGGCCCAGCTCCACCACCGTCTGCGACGCCTCGGCGCTGAGGGCCCAGCTGCCCACGTGGGCGTGGGTGACGCCGGGAGGCGCACCCGCCGGCAGGGGCCTCACCTTCAGCGTGATGGGGCGCGTCTTGCGGTGTACCCGGCGGCCCGCGAAGAGGAAGCCGGTGGTGATGTCCGCCTCCGCCTCGCCCACCGTCAGTGTGCCCGGCTTCACCGGGAAGAGCGCGCGCCGTCGAAGCAGGAAGGCACGGTAGGGAATGCCGTTCACCGTGCGGGGCTCGCCGGACAGCTGGGTGGGGGCATCCACCTCCTCCGTCCAGAAGCCCTCGAGCTGCGGCATCGTCACCGCGTCCACGCTGGACAGGTCCACCCGGCTGAACACCCACACGCTCATCGTCACCTGCTGGCCGACGAACACCTCCTCGGCGTCCACGGTGGTGCGCATGAAGAGGTCCGAGTCCGAGCGCGGAACGTCCACGCCGGGAAAGTCCCGCGCCTCCTCGTCCGGGAGGTCCGGCATCCCTCCCGTGGGTGGGAACGGGAAGTTGCGGAAGGGGTCCTGCATCGCTCGAGCCCTGGCGCGCGGGTCCGGCCCCACGCTCCCCCGCTTCACCGTCAACGTGAGCGGCTCCGTGCGCCACGTGCGGTTCTTCGTGACGAGCTTCGCGGGTGGCAGCGTGAGCGTCCCGGGCCGGTTGGCGCGCATCCGCAGCGTCACGGTCCGCGTGGTCGTGATGACGGGCGCGCCGCCGCCCATGATGGAGATGGAACGCGTCGTTCCCTGGCTGCTCCCGAGCGTCTCGAAGTCGGGAGACTCGGGCAGCTCGAGCTCTGCGCCCTCGGGCGCCCCCGAGACGACGACGGTGACGCGGAACACGTCCTCGGTCCCTACCTCCGTCCGGTCCGCCCTCAGCGAGAGCTCGGGCTCCGCGGCGCGCGCCGGCGACGCGGCGAGGAGCGCCGCCATCAGCACCGCTGCCACGGGAAGGGCGCCCGCGCTACCAGTCCTTCTCGACATCCTTGGTGTCCTTCCGTCGCTGGAACCGCCACAGCTGCAGGTTGCGCTCGTTCTGCTTCAGCGCGTCCAGGAGTCGCGCGGCCTCCTCCGGACTCAGCTGACCCGGAGGCACGCCCGCGTCTCCCGGCTGGATGTCGCGGACCTCCTGGGGTGCGGCCTGCTGGCCACCGTCGTGCATGTCCTCGCCCTCGCTCGCGTCGGGCCGCTGCTCGTCGCCCCTGCCCTGTCCCGCGTCCTCCCGGTCTCCCTTGCCCTGACCGCCGTCGCTTCCGGCGTCCTGTGTGCCACCGTCCCCGGACTGCCGGGGTCCGCCATCCTGAGCGCCCCCATCCCCCTGACCGCCATCCGGAGGGCCCGCGTCGGGAGTACCGCCATCGGTGCCTCCGTCACTCCCCCCTGCGTCCGGCGGGCCCGCGTCCGGCTCGGGTGGCCTGGGCGGCTCGCGCTCGCGCAGGAGCAGCTCCAGGTTGTGGCGCGCGTCCGCGTCAGCCGGGTCCAGCGCCAGCGCACGACGGTAGGCGGAGATGGCCTCCTTGCGCTCCGACAGCTGCGCGTGCACGTTGCCGAGGTTGTACGCCGCCTTCTGCCGCAGCGCCGGGGGCGCCGTCCGTGCCAGGCGCGCGAAGAGCTCCCTGGCCTCCTCGAGGCGGCCCATGCGCGCCAGGACGTGTGCCCGGTCGTAGTCCACCGCCAGATTGTCGGGCAGCTCCTTCTTCAGCTCGCCGAAGGCACGGAGCGCGTCCTCGAAGCGCCCCTCGTCCGCCGCCTTGAGCCCCTCCTCCGCGCGCGGATGGTTGCGCTCGAAGGGGCCCACCGCACCCGCGCTCGACGCCCACAGCGCCACCGCCAGGGTCCACGCCCTCATGCCGCCCTCCTCCGCCCCGAGGTGGAGAGCAGCATGCCTGCCGCGAGGAACATCAGCCCGGGCAGGGCGAAGGTCTGGAAGCGCTCGTCGTAGCGGACCGCGAGCCGGCTCTCGAGCTCGGCCTTCTGCATGCGGTCGATGCGGGCCACCACCTCGCCCATGGATGCGCCCTGCGGCTG
>JAKEEX010000186.1 GCA_022616315.1 Myxococcaceae bacterium | reverse complement strand
GGGTGACGCGGGCGGCGACGGCGGCGCGGACGGGGGCTGCACCACCGAGCGGGCTTTCTCCCCGTGGGTTCCGGCCTCCACCAGGTACCCGCCTTGTGCCCGAGGGGGTTCCTGAACAATGGAGAATCGTCCCGAGCGACCGAGGGCATTGGTAGATCCTTACTCCTCGGCCGTGTCGCCACGGCGGTCGAAGTCAAGACCCCCTTTCAAACCGTGCGTGCGGATTTCCCGCACACGGCTTACGGGTGGCCTCTCGGGACGCGGCATTACGCAGCCTCCGGGTAGCGCACGGTGCCGAGCAATCGGTGGAGCCCGAGGTTGTAGAAGGATTCGCGGGTCCAGCGCTTCGCCTCGCCCGGTCGCAGGTTGCGCCCCTTGCGTTTCACGCGCAGGCTGCGCAGCCGCTCCCAGACGTAGGTGTCGAGCTGGTTGAACCGCTTGGCGGCGTTTCCGGTGCGGAAGTAGTTGCCCCAGCCCCGGAGCACCGGGTTGAGAGCGGCGATCACCACGCGGAGATCCTCGTGGCACCGCCATCTCGGGGTCAGCTCTTTCACGCGCTGCCGAATCCGCTGCATCGCGCGCTGCGACGGCCAGCGGTGGAGGAAGTAGAGCTTGCGCCCCTCCTTCTCCCACAGCCGACCGCTCATCCGCTTGTGCAGGTGGCAGCCGAGGAAGTCGAAGCCCTCCTTGCCGTCGAAAAGCTCCGCCCGCCTCGTCTTGTCCGGATGCAGCTCGAGTCCGAGACGCCCCAGGATCACCCGGATGCGCGCCTCAGCCTGCTCGCACGCCCACTTCGTGCGGCACATCACCACGAAGTCGTCTGCGTAGCGCACCAGCGTCCCCAAGGGGGCGCTGTGGCGCGTCCACAGGGTGTCGAGTACGTGCAGGTAGATGTTCGACAGCAGCGGCGAGATCACCCCACCCTGCGGAGTGCCCGCCACCGTCCGGTGGACGGTGCCGTCTTCCATCACACCCGCCTCAAGCCACTGCCGCACCAGCTTGAGCATCCGCCGGTCCGAGACGCGCCGCCCAACGAGTCGCATCAGCTTCTCGTGGTCGATGCTC
>JAKEEX010000185.1 GCA_022616315.1 Myxococcaceae bacterium | reverse complement strand
GGGCAGCGTGAACCGGCTGGTGCGGTTGTCCCTGGTCGAAGAAGTGGAGCAGCGGCTCGAGCAGGCTCTGGCGGAGGGAAAGCTCTTCGCTGGCGGAACCTTGCCATCCGAGCGCCTCCTGGCGGAGCGCCTCGGTGTGTCGCGGCCCACGGTGCGGGAAGCGTTCCTGCGGCTGGAGCTCCGCGGTGTCGTGGGAGTGCGCAAGGGGCGAAGGGCGAGGGTGCGCGGGTACGATGAGCTCCTCACTTTGGAGCTTCTCGGCGTGCTGCTCGGCAAGCAGGGCACGACATGGCCGGAGCGACGTCAGCACTTGCAGGGGATTCTCGAACAGAAGCGACTCACGACCCTCGAGCTCCTGGAGCGGACCAGGGAGGAGGCCTCCAGTCGAAGCAAGGAGAAGGTCCTGGATGCATGCTTCGATCTTCGGGAGAAAGCGCGCTGGTCGGAACGTGCGGGTCCCGTGGTCGAGTGCGAATTCGCGCTTCTGCGCGTGGCAGCAGAGGCTGTGGACAGTTCGCGGCAACTGCTCCTGGTCAACTCGTTGAAGCGGGGCTTCGATGGTCTTGCCCCTCTCCTTCATCCGTGGATTCCCATTCGCCTGGTGTGCAAGTGGGCGGAGCGGGCATATGGCCTCCTCGCAGAGACGGCTCCGACGAGCATTCGTGCCGAGCTGCTCCCTCTCATCGAAGCGGTCGACGTGCACGTGCTCGAACAGGTGTGCGGGCCCGCGTCCACCGACGATGGCAACGACCCTCAGTACGCAGACTGACCAGGACCACTGCGTTCTCCCAGAGCCCTGCCGCACGCGTTCAATCAGGCGATCAGGCTCGAGCATGCAGCACGGTGGGATGCCTGCACGGGAGCGGGCCTTGCGTCAAACGCGGAAGGCTGTGTGCCTTCGTGCGACGCGCACAGCACACCCACCGCCTCACGCGGCTGGCCGCAGGTCCGCCAGCTCGCGCGCCGCGCGTCGAGGCACGGAGAGGGCGCCACCCGCCTCCGTGAGCAGCGCGTCCTTCACCTCCGCGAGCCGCTCCTCGAAGCGCTGCTGCCCTGCACTCTTCACCCGCCGCACTGCGCCCGAGAGGCTCAGGGAGGCGAGGGTGCCGCCTACGATGGCGAGGACCACCGCGAGCGCCGCAGCGTTGAGGAAGTACGTCGCCGGAAGCAGCGGCCCTTCCACGTAGGCGTGCACCACACGCCACGCCACGTGCGCGAGCAGCGCCAGCAGCGGCAGGTTGATGAGGGGCAGCAGCACCCAGCGCGCCCACCGCCACCACGCACTCACGGCTGCGGCCACCGCGCCCCCCTCGGTGAAGCGCCACGCCTCCTCCCGCAGGCCCTGGAACGTCCCCGAGAGCGACTCGGGCGTGGGAATCCCCGCGTCACCAGGGGCGAGCCCTGCTGCCGTGGCCGCGGCCCGCGCGGGCACCAGGGCAGTGCGCGCGGCACGCTCCGCCACGCCCTCCTCACCCCCCGGCGCCAGCACACGCTCCCGCGCCGCGGCTGCCCGGGTGCGCGCCTGCACCGCGTCCAGCACCGTGGAGGCCGCCGCCACCGCGAGCCCCGCGGGGAGACTCGCGCGAGCCAGCAGCGTCGCCGCGCCCAAGCCGCCCGCGCCCACGAGGCTCAGCCGCATCCACAGCGCCGCCGGCCCCCAGCCGCGTCCCGCCGCCTGCCTCCGCACGCTCTGCGCCAGGTGCCCCTCCGCCAGCGCGAGCCGCTCCTCGAAGTCGTCCCGGAGCGTCCGCGCGCCCGCGTCCATTCCCCCACCGAGCGCGTGATGCACCTGTGCCAGCAGCGCATCCGTCGCCTCGAGGCCCTCGCGCGCGTGCGCCGAGAGCGCAGCGAGTGCGGCGGCCGCGTTGCCGTGCCGCACCCGCTCGGCCACCGTGCGCGTCCCCATCTCCCGCAGCGCCAGGAGGAGCGCGCCGAACTCGCCCGACACGTCCCGCCCCGCCTTCGCCTCTCGCGCACTGATGGCAAAGGGGTGCACCTCTCCCTCGGGAAGGCCCAGCCTCGAGTGCGCCAGCTCGCGCACCTGCGCCTTGAGCGCCTCGCGCGCCTCCTTCCCGTACTCGTCCGCGTAGTTGAGGACGAAGAGGAGCCTGCGCCTGCGCGCGAAGCCCTCGAGGAACTCGGCCTGCACCGCCTCGGCCACCGAGCCCCGGTGCATCACCACGAGCGCCACGTCGCACGCCTCCAGCGCCCGCGCCGTGCGCTCGCGGTGCACGCGCTCCACGCTGTTGAGGTCCGGCGTGTCCACGAGCACCTGGCCGCTCCAGCTCCCGCCGCCGGCGCGGTAGCGCACCACCTTGGCTCCACCCGCCTCCAGCGCCTCCAGCTCGGCACCCTCGGGCGCGAAGACGGTGGGCTCGCGGCTGGTGGGACGCGTCTCCCCCTCCTGCGCGAGCGTCACGCCCGCGAGCGCGTTGAGCAGCGTGGACTTGCCGGCCCCCGTCGCGCCCACCAGCGCGATGCGCAGCGGCGCATCCGCGAGCTTCTGCCCCCGCTCGTAGTCCCCCAGGAGCCTCTCCAGCGTCTCGCGCGAGGCTGCGAGCGCCGGCAGGCCGAGCGCCTCCTCGAGTAATACCCGCACGCGCTGCGGCGGGGGCAGGGGCCGCGAGGGAAGCTCCGCTGACGACGTGGGAGGCGTCACGGCGCGGCACCTCCGAGGGCGCGCGCGAGAGCGTGGGCCTCCTCCCGCATCCGTCCCGCCGAGTACAAGCGCGCCTGCACCTGCACGTCCAGCTCCTGCAGCAGCGTGCCGAACAGGTGCACCTCCATCGCGTGCGCGAGCGTGGTGCCTCGAGCGGTGGCCCACGCCTCCACCACGCGCTCGCGGATGTCTGCGCCCAGCGAGTCCACGAAGCGCTCCAGCAGAGGCGTGGTGAGCACCGAGCCCGCCCATATCACCACGTCGTGGCCCAGCCCACCGGTGGCCATGCTGACGGCGGCAGCCGCGCCCGCGGGCACCGTGTACACGAGCGTGGTGAGCGCCTGCAGGACACCTCCCGACAGTCCACGCGGAAGCTCGGCGCCGATGAGCTCGCGGCAGAAGGCCTGGAAGCGGGCCTCGTCCGCGCGCGCGTCGGCCAGCTCGGGCAGGGGCAGAGGCCCCTCGAGGGCCCGGAGCGTCGCGGGGCCGAGCGCATCGGCCAGGAGCGCACGCGTGCGCTCATCCCCGTCCCATGCGGCCACCTCCGGACTGAGCCGCTCGACGATGGCCCGTAGACCGTCGCGCAGCGCGCGGTCCGTGGCCTCGGTGGGAGGCGGTGAGGGCGGGGGTGGCCCGGTGAAGGCGCGCCTCAGGCCCTTCCCGGCGGCGCCCACGGCGGCGGCCAGCGCGCGGAAGGGCACGCGCACCGCACGGTGGAACGCGGACTGCGCGTCCAGAGCCTCGCGGAACGCGGCGAGCACCACGTCGGAAGGGACGGAACGCAGCGCCGCGCGCTCCCCCAGCTGCTGCAGCTCGTGTCGGAGTCGGCTGCGCACCCGCTCCGGTGCGCGCGCTCCCTCCTCGGTCGCCGCGGCCACGAGCTCCGCCTCCGCCACCGCGTCGCGCGCGGTGGCCGCGAGCGCCTGGCGCTTGAGCTCCACCGCTTGTGTCTCCTCTCCGAGGAGTGCTGTCAGCTGCGGGGCTCGCTCCAGGGGGCGGGTGACGAGGGGTGCCCCCTTCTCCACCTCCGGCTGGTGCGGCGCGTAGTAGCGCGCCACGGGTGGCTGGCCCACCTGACCCACCAGGGTGTCCAGGTGCTCGCGCGCGGTCGGCTCCGCCGTCGCCTCGTTGTAGATGAGGACGTAGGGCCGCCCCGCTCCGACGCTGGTGCGCAGGAAGCCCACGAGCTCCGCGTTCTGGTACGTCTGCCGCGAGACGACGAAGAGGACGACGTCCACCGTGACGAGCAGCGCCTCGGCGGCCACGCGGTTGTCCTTGAAGACGCTGTCGAAGTCCGGCGTGTCCATCAGGAGCAGCCGTCCCGGCAACCCCGGCGCGCGCATGAGGAAGAGCCTCCCGGGCGGACCGGGAACGTCCACGCCCGGATGCGTGCCCGCCTCCACCTCGACGAGCTCGTAGCGCGCCGCGAGAGACTCCAGCAGCAGGGACGTCCACGCGTCCGGGTGCACCGCCGCGAGGCACTGCTTGGTGAGGCCCCCCTCGGGACGCGCCGGCGACAGCGGGGCGCCCGCGAGCGTGTTGAAGAGGGAGGACTTGCCCACGTTGTTGGGCCCGGCGATGGCCACGAGCAGGAGCGGCGCGGCCGCATCCAGCCGCGGCAGCAGGTCGCGCGAGAGGCGCTCGCGCAGCCTGCGCGCCACGTCCGCCACCTCGGGGGCGCGGAAGTCCTCGTGTGCGGGCAGTGCGTCCAGCAGCGCCGTGGCGGCGGTGTGTGCGGGGGTGAGCAAACTCACGGAGGGTCCACTGTGCGGCGCACAGGCTCCACCGCCAAGAAGGAAGAGCCTCGGCCGGTGCAGGGTGTGCGCTTCGTGCCATGTCCGCAAAGGTGAGCCGCGCATCGGCCGAGCCCTGCGCGACCCCCAGGGGGACCGCGTCCAGTCGTGAGAGGGGACGGACTGCAGACGGTGGCCCGCCGAGGTACACTCCCGCCCATGCGCACGCTCACTCCGCTGCTGCTGTCGCTCGGGCTCCTCGCCTGCGCCACGGTGCGGCCCTCGCAGGCCCCCGCTGTCCAGCCTGCCGCCGCGCCGCCCACCTTCATCGAGGACGACTACGGTCGGGCCCTCGCGCTGGCGCGGGAGCGGAACCTTCCGCTCTTCGCGGACGCCTGGGCGCCGTGGTGACACACGTGTCGCTCGATGCACGCGAACGTCTTCACGGACGCGCGGCTCGGGCGGCTGGCCGGACAGTTCGTCTGGCTGTCAGTGGACACGGAGAAGGCTGAGAACGCCGGCTTCCTCGAGCGCTTCCCGGTGGAGGCGTGGCCCTCGCTCTTCGTCATCGAGCCGAAGGAGGAGCGGGTGGTGCTGCGGTGGCTCGGCAGCGCCACCGTCGAGCAGCTGGAGGCACTCCTCGAGGACGGCGCTCGGGCGGCGAGGGGCGGGGCGGAGGGCGCCGAGGCGCTGCTCGCACGGGGCGACAGGCTCTACGGAGAGGGGGACAAGAAGGGAGCCGCCGCGGCCTTCACCGAGGCGCTCGCGGACGCCCCTGCGGACTGGCCCCGGCGCGCGCGCACGGTGGAGTCGCTGCTGATGGCGCTCTCCGGCGCGGACGAGCCGGAGACGTGCGCACGCACCGCGCTCGCGGAGCTTCCGCGCCTGCCGCGCTCGCCCTCGTGGGCCAACGTCGCGGGGCTCGGGCTCGGGTGCGCGCTGGAGGGGCCGAAGACGCCCGCGTGGAAGGCGGAGGCGGTGGCACCGCTCGAGAAGCGCGTGGAAGAGGCACTCGCGCCGCCGCCCATCCCCATGGCCCCGGACGACGTGTCCGGCCTCTACGAGGTCCGCGCGTCGGCGCGGCAGGAGGCCGGGGACGAGGCCGGTGCGCGCAAGGTGGCCGAGACGTGGCTCGCCTATCTCGAGGCGGAGGCCGCGAAGGCCCCGTCGCCCGAGGCACGCGCCGTCTTCGACTCGCACCGGGTGACGGCGGCGTTGATGCTCGGTCAGCCCGAGCGGGTGCTGCCGGCGCTGCAGGAGTCCGAGCGTGCGCTCCCGGAGGACTACAACCCACCCGCGCGCCAGGCCGTGGTGCTCCTGAGAATGGGCCGGCTGGACGAGGCGCTCGCCGCGAGCGACCGCGCCGTGGCACGCGCCTACGGGCCACGCAAGGTGCGCATCCTCAACGACCGGGGCGACATCCTGCTCGCACGCGGGGACCGTTCCGGTGCGCGCACGTCCTACGCAGAGGCGCTCGCGCTCGGACAGAGCCTCCCCAAGCCCCAGCAGCCACGGCGCGAGCTGCGCAGGGCCGAAGCGAAGCTGAAGGAGCTCGGCGCACCCTGATGGAGGGGGGCAAGCGGCCCTGAAGATTCTCCATCCTTCCGCCCGGGTGTCTGCCCGACCTCACCCCAGGTGCCCCAACTCCCTCGCGATGCGCTGGCACGACGCTTCCAGGGGAAGTGGGGGTTGCGGACTGGGAGGATGTGGGGGCCATGGAGCGGGTGGAGGATGTGACGCTCTTTCGCGATGGTCGGGGGTGGGGCGTGCTGCTCGCCCTGCGCGCGGGAGAGTTGCGTCGCTACCGTTATACGAGCGAGGCCCAGGCGCGCTTCTTCGCCGCGGTCCTGGCCCTCGGGCCGCAGGTGTTGCCGGGAGGCGGCGAGGTGGTGGCGAAGGCCCGGGCCCCACGTCGTCGGCGGACCGGTGAGGACACCGCGCCGGCGCAGGGTGGGGAAACCGCGCGCACCACCCCCGCATGAGGGCGTTCCTTTCGCCTGCTCGGCTGCCCGCGGTGTGACGCCTCCGTGTCGCACGCCTCGAGCCTTCCCCCGATGCACAGCGCCGTGCAGACTCCTGCCCCGTTGCGCACCTGAGAGCGCCTCCTCCGCGAGGTTCCCGTGCGCCAGCTGGGAGGAACCGCGGTGCGCAGCGAGTGGCTGGGAGTGGTGGCAGGCGTGTGCCTGGGGACGACGGTGTACGCCCAGGATGTGGATGCGTCGCGGCCCGCGGAGACGGAAGTGCAAGGGGCCCCGGCCGTGGCCGCCCAGGAAGTCGCGAGTCCTCCGGTTGCCGAGGGTTCATCGCTGAGCTTCGAGGCGCACGAGCTGGCCGACCTCCCCGGGAGCTTCGGTGATCCGCTGCGCGGGGTGATGCTGCTGCCAGGCGTCTCGCATGTCGTGTCCGGCGTGGCGCAGCCCGTGGTGCGGGGCGCGGCGCCTTCTGCGACCCGCGTGTCCCTGGACGGGGTGCGCCTGCCGGTGCTCGGACACCTGCTGGTGGGGCCCACCGTGGTGCACCCGGGGCTCGTCTCGCGCGTGGCCGTGCACCGTGGGACGTCGTCTGCGCGGCTGGGGCGCCACGTGGGTGGCTCGGTGGAGCTGGAGATGCGGCCGGAGACGCCGCACGTGCAGGCGTCGCTGGACCTGCTCAACGTGGGGGCGCTGGCCCAGGGTCGCGTCGCGGAGGGCGGCCCCGACGTGCTCGTGGCCGGGCGCTTCGCGTGGTCGCCCTGGCTGGCGACGACGGCGCTCAATGCCCTGAGCGGGGCGCCGGCACCGGGGAGCACGGCTACCACGCTCGTCGCGAGCCTCTACGACTACCAGGTGCGCGTGTCCCAGCGCCTCGGAGGAGCGGAGGTGCGGCTGCTCGCGCTGGGCGCCGGAGACCGTGGGGGCATGGACGGCGGGAAGCTCGGCGTCGTGGGTGCGCTGGGCTTCCACCGGGTGGACCTGCGGGCACGGTCGCCGCTGGGCAGCGCGGAGCTGGAGGCGGGCGCCACGCTCGGTGTCGACAGGCTGGAGGGAGAAGGAGGCGGGAGCATTGCGCGGGTGAGCTCGAGCGCCACCGAGCGCAGCGCCGCCGCGCGCGTGGGTGTCACGCTCCCCGTCGCGGTGGGGCTCATGGTGCGGGCGGGCGCGGACGTGGACGTGCGCGCCGTGGACGTGACACAGACGAACACCGTCATTCCGGAGCCGGTGACGGAGGGGCCCTCCACCATCACCTCCTCGGTGCTCCAGCCCGTCGCGCGTGTGACGTGGGCCGGAGCGTGGCTCGAGGGTGCGTGGCACCTGGAGGACTGGGCCGTGGAGCCCGGCCTGCGCGTGGACGGATACACGCTCGCGGGAGGGCAGGCGGAGGCAGTCCTCGAGCCGCGACTGCTCGTGCGAAGGCAGCTGAGCCACGCGGTGGCACTGCGTGCCTCGGCGGGACTCCACCACCAGGCGCCCGCGTACCTCGTGGATGTTCCGGGTGCGGAGAGCGCGAGCCTGCGCTTCGGTCTGCAGCGCGTGGTGCAGACGGGCGTGGGCGCGGACTGGCGCGGGGGGCCGTGGGCGGTGTCCGTGGACGGCTTCGTGAATCCCCTGCTCCGCACGGTGGAGCTGAGCCTGTTCGATGCGGACTTCCTCTCGCTCGCGCCCGCGGAGCTCGAGGAGGCGCGCGTGGGGCGTGGGCTCGCGTGGGGCGCGGAGCTCCTCGTGCGCCGCGAGCTCGTGGACGGGTGGACGGGGCTCCTCGGCTACACCTTCCAGCAGAGCCGCCGCACGCAGCAGGTGGTGCGCCACGACAGCACGGGCGCGGAGGCGGCGACGGAGGAGGCCACGTTCGCCTCCGCGCTCGAGCAGGCACATGTGGTGAATGCCGCGGTGAACGTGGAGCTCGGCGCGGGATGGACGGTGGGTGGTGGCGTACACCTCAACACCGGCGCGCCCGAGGCGGGCGGGGTGTCGTCGTACACGCAGGCGCACGGAACGGACGCGCGTGACGGGAGCGCGCGCTGGGTGCCCGTGGACCGCGACCGGGTGGGACGGCTTCCGGCCTACTTCCGCGTGGACGCGCGCGTGGCGAAGGCATGGAGCGCGGGCCCGGTGCAGTGGCTCGCCTCGCTCGAGGTGCTCAACGCATCACTCGCGCGCGAGGTGTTCCGGTATGACTACAAGCAGGGGCCCGATGGGAGCCTGCAGCGCACGCCCGCGGGACTTCCCCCGGTGACGCTGCCGATGCTGCGCGTGCAGGCGACGTACTGACGGTGGGAGTCACCTGATTCGAGGCGTCCCCGTCACCATCGTCAGGAGAGCAGGCGAGTGAGCGGGGTCTCTGCCTGGCGATTCCGGTCCGTACGGATTCGCTTGTTCGTCAGGACGCCGGAGGAACGTCATGCAGAAGCGTTTGACCCGGACAGGGAACAGCCTGGCGCTCGTTCTCGACAAGCCCCTGCTGGACGCACTGGGCATCGATGCTGACACCCTCCTCGAGGTGTCCACGGATGGCAGCGTCCTCCTCGTCTCGCCCGTCCGTGACCGCAAGCGGACCGACAAGCTCAAGGCAGTGATGGAGCGAGCGCACAGGCAGTACGCCGGAGTCTTCCGCAAGCTTGCGGAATGAGCGGCCCGACTTTCCTGACGCTCGATGAGGTGCAGCGATTCAGTGCACCAACCGCTTCCGCCGCCGCACCAGCGCGAGCAGCCCGAGCGCCAGCACCCCCGCGCTTCCCCCCGCACCGGCTCCGCAGCCGCAGCCCTGAGTCGCAGGCACCTCGGGCGGCGTCGCCGGCACGCCCCGGAACTCCGCCGAGCGTGACACCCACACGTGGCTCGTCACCGTGCGCGGCCGCCCCTCCACCCACACCTCCACGCGGTAGCGGTCCTCACCCTCCGCGGGCGCCTGCACCTCGCGCTCGAGCACGAACGCGTCCGAATCCACCTCCCCGAACGGGAGCCCCACGCCGTTGTGCACCCAGCGCACACGCTGCCCTTTCGCGCCCGTCACCGTCGCCGTCAGCCGCGCCCGCTCCGTGAGCGCCGTGTCCCCGGTACGCTCGACGTCTGTCTCCAGCGACACTATCGGATCCTCCGGTCCGCCCATCTTAACGACGGTGCGGCTCGCGCGCACGCCCTCGAGCAGCGCCGCCACGCTCAGCCCATTCGCGAAGACACGCGTGGTGGGGTCGCCGATGGGGCTCTGCAGGAGGTTCGTGTCCTCGCCCGCGCGGTGGTCGTCACTGCCCCCGAGCGCCGCCAGGTGGTGCCCCTGCGCGAGGAGGAAGTCCCAGTACGCAATCGCCCCCTCGTTGAAGAGGCGCCCCACCTTGTCGAAGCCGCCCGTCGCGATCTCCACCGCGCCCACACCGCCCCGGGGCAACTCCATCCTCCATGCGCAGCCGATGCACATGTCCCCCACGTCGTAGACCGGGTGGTTGATGGAGAAGACCGCGCCCTGCTCTGCGAACGCCTGCGTCACCGCGGCCATCCCGCTTCCGCCCGCGGCGAGCCGAGGCGACACGTACCCAGTGGCGCCGATGGCGTTCGCGTGCCCTGCGTACGTCGTGTACTCCACGCCCGGCACGAGCAGCAGCTCGGGGTGACGCGCCTGCGCGTCCGCGAGGAAGTCCAGCGTGGACGTGGTGTTGTGGTCCGACAGGTGCACGAAGTCCAGGCCA
Source organism: Myxococcaceae bacterium (assembly GCA_022616315.1). Taxonomy (GTDB): domain Bacteria; phylum Myxococcota; class Myxococcia; order Myxococcales; family Myxococcaceae; genus JAKEEX01. The sequence goes on along the minus strand of JAKEEX010000185.1, from coordinate 2,192 downwards.
CGCGCGCGCGCGTAGTGCGCAATCTCGTCCAGCGGCGGCTGCGCATCCCCGCTCTCGCGCGAGTGGACGTGGAAATCCCCCGCGTACCACCGCGCTTCCGTCGAGAGCGTCACCGGTGCATACGCACGGCGCTCGGGCTGCGGCGGCAGCGTCGCCGTCGTGTGCAGGTGCACCTCGATGCGGTAGCGCGCGGGCGTCTTCGCAATCTTCGCCTTGCCCACCGTCACCCGCCAGGTGCCCGCCGGCAATGGACCGGCGAGGTAGGAGCGGCTCGCGGCCCGCTCACCCACCACCGCGGGCTCCGTGTTGCCCCCGCCGTAGCCGCGGAACCCCTCCGGGTCCTCGAGGCCCCAGTCGAGGATGTTCTCGCTCGACAGGTCGTCGTGGCGCACCTCGAGCTCCACCGTGCCCGCGGGCACCTCGAAGGGAACGTCGAAGAAGTCCCCGTCCGCAGGCACCTCGCCCTCCAGGACGATGGGCTGGGCAGACACGGATGTGGAGAGCAGCAGGGAAGAGAGGAGCAGACGGAAGAGGCGCACGGGGCCAGCAGCATAAGGGGGGCCACGCGGCGCGCGTGTCACGTTCCTCCCCTCACACGCTCCCCCGGCACGGCTCCTCCGGCTGCTCGCTGGCGACGTCATCGCACCTCGCACCACGTCTTCGGGGTGAGTGAAGGTGTGTTGGAATTCGCACATTAGCCCGGAAAATCGTAGGCTCCCGCGCGCGGACATGACGAACGACTCACGACGCGAAGAGGGCCGCCGCATCGGCGCGCTGCTGGTGCTGCTCGTCCCGGCGGTGGCGTCGGCGGCGTCGCTCAGTCTGGACCGGGGGCCCGTGGTGCTCGGGCGGACGCGGTCCGTCGGCGTCACGCTGCGGGTCGAGGAGCCGCCCGGGAGCGAGGGCCGGCCGCTGCGGCTGTCGGTGAACGTCGGCAGCTTCGGTGCGGTGACGCGCGTGTCTCCGGGCGTCTACCGCACGGAGTACAGTCCTCCCTCCACGCGCTTCCCCCAGGTGGCGCTCGTGGCGCTGTGGCGGGAGACGGGGCCAGAGGCGCCGCTCGAGTTCCTGCGTCTCCCCCTCTACGGCGCCACCCGCCTGCCGGTGACGGCGCCTCCACGCGCGCGGGTGACGGCCACCGTGGGGCTGGACAGCTTTGGCCCCGTCAGGACGGACCGCAGGGGGAAGGCAGAGATCCCGCTCGAGGTGCCGCCCATGGTGACCGACGCCACCGTCAGCGTCGTGGACGCGGCGGGCAAGGTGACGCGCAGGCACGTCCCCGTCGCGTCGCCTCCCTACAACCGGCTCACGCTGGCGCTGGTGCCGCACGCGCTCGTGGCGGACGGGCGCGAGTGGGCGCGCGTGGACGTCTTCTACGACGCCGGCCGCGAGGTGCGCCCGGACGAGGTGGAGCTCGTTCCCTCCCTCGGCAACGTGGAGTTCCTGCGCGCCGAGCCCGGAGGGCGTCTCGTCTACCGGTACGTCGCGCCCGCGGAGGCGCGTGAGCGCGAGGTGGAGTTCCACGCCCGCGTCGTGGGGGACACGCAGGCCGAGGGCCGTGCGCGGCTGACGCTGGGGCTCCCACCCGCGGCCGTCGTGCAGGTGCTGCCGCCGGAGAAGCCACTCCAGGCGGACGGCAAGTCGCGCGCGACGGTGCGCGTGCGGGTGCTCGACGCCAGCGGGCTCGGCCTCCCCGGCCAGCAGGTGAAGGTGCGGACGGCGGCGGGCACAGTGGAGGCGGTGCGTGAGGAGGCCGCGGGCGACTATGCGGTGGAGCTGGTGGCCCCCGCGGAAGTCGCAGGGGACGGGTCGCTGTCGTTGGAGGCCTCCGTCGAGCGTGCGGACGGGCGCATCGTCAGCGGTGCGGCCCTCGTCGGCGTGAAGCGGGCGCGCATCCCCCGCTCGGTGACGACGCACGTCAGCATCGCCCCGCTCGTGGCGGACGGTGAGAGCCGCGCGGTGCTCACCTTCGACGTGCGGGACAAGGAAGGTCACCCCCTCCGCGGTGCGGAGCTGTCCGCGAGCACGGGCGACGGCCGGGTGGGCGCGGTGGAGGAGCTCGGACGCGGACGGTACCGCACCGACTTCACCGCGCCGGCCTCGGTGCCCGCAGCGGGCGAGGCGCGGGTCCGCCTGACGGACGCCACGGGCACGTACTCCGAGACCTTCCCCGTGCGGCTGACGCCCTACCG
>JAKEEX010000184.1 GCA_022616315.1 Myxococcaceae bacterium | reverse complement strand
GACCTGTTCGAGGCCACGACGGTGTCGCGGCTGGCGGGCTGCTACGCTCGCCTGCTGGAGGGAGCGGCGTCGGACCCGGACCGGGCGGTGGGCGGCCTGGCGCTGCTGACGGCGGCGGAGCGGGCGCAGGTGACGGCGGAGTGGAACCGGACGTCGCGCGCGCTTGCGGGCCCGGGGACGTTGCACGGCCGTATCGCGGCGCAGGCGTTGCGCACGCCCGCGCGCGTCGCGCTGTGCTTCGCCGGGGAGGAGCTGAGCTACGGCGAGGTGGCGCGCCGCGCGGGCGCCCTGGCGCGTCGTCTGCGGGCGAGCGGGGTGGGGCGCGGGTCGCGGGTGGGCGTGCTGCTGGAGCGTGGCTGGGAGCTGGTGGTGGGTCCGCTGGGGGTGCTGGAGTGTGGGGCGGCGTACGCCCCGCTGGACCCGACGCACCCCGAGGAGCGGCTGCGGTGGATGGTGGCGGACGCGGGGCTGGAGGTGGTGGTGACGCAGGCGCGCCTGCGCTCGCGGGTGGAGGGCTGGGGTGCGCGGGCGGTGTGCGTGGAGGGCGCGGAGGCCGTCCCGGGGGAGGGCGCGGCGGAGGAGGTGGCGGTCTCGCCCGGGGACCTGGCGTACGTGATGTACACGTCGGGCTCGACGGGCCGGCCCAAGGGCGTGGAGGTGTCGCACGGCTCGGTGGTGAACCTGCTGGAGTCGATGGGGTCGGAGCCGGGTCTGGTGGAGTCGGACGTCTGGCTGTCGGTGACGAGCCTGTCGTTCGACATCGCGGGCCTGGAGCTCTACCTGCCGCTGCTGGTGGGGGCGCGGGTGGTGGTGGCGGACGGTGCGACGGTGGTGGACGGCGGGAAGCTGTCGGAGGCGCTGCGCACGAGCGGGGCGACGGTGATGCAGGCGACGCCGTCGACGTGGCGCCTGCTGCTGCACGCGGGCTGGGAGGGCTCGCGTGGGCTGAAGGCGCTGTGCGGCGGCGAGGCGCTGACGCGTGAGCTGGCGAGCTCCTTGCTGGAGCGCTGCGGCGAGGTGTGGAACCTGTACGGTCCGACGGAGACGACGATCTGGTCGACGGTGTCGCGGGTGGAGGAGGGCCGGGGTCCGGTGCCGATCGGCCGTCCGGTGGGGAACACGCGGGTGTACGTGCTGGAGCGGGGGGACGAGGAGGGCGTGCCGGGGGAGCCGGTGCCGGTGGGGGTGTGGGGCGAGCTGTACGTGGGAGGGGCGGGCGTGGCGCGCGGCTACCTGGGGCGTGCGTCGCTGACGGCGGCGCGCTTCGTGCCCGATCCCTTCGGGCCGTTCGGGGAAGCGGGGTCACGCCTGTACCGGACGGGGGACGTGGCGCGCTGGCGCGCGGACGGGAGCCTGGAGTACGGGGGGCGCCAGGACGCGCAGGTGAAGCTGCGCGGGCAGCGGATCGAGCTGGGGGAGATCGAGTCGGTGCTGGGGGAGCACGCGGGGGTGCGGGAGTGCGCGGTGCAGCTGCGCGCCGACGCGGGCGGTGTGGAGGAGCGGCTGGTGGCGTACGTGGTGCTGGGGGAGGGGACCAGGACGGGCGAGCTGGCGGCGCACCTGCGGCGTCGTCTGCCCGGTCCGCTGGTGCCGACGGCGTACGTGGCGCTGGGGTCGCTGCCGCGGACGGCGAGCGGGAAGGTGGACCGGCGGGCGCTGCCGTCGCCGGCGCCGGTGCGTCCGGAGCTGGGCCGGGGGTACGCGGCGCCGCGCACGGAGCTGGAGGAGCTGCTGGCGGAGACGTGGGCCGCCGTCCTGGGCCTCGACCGCGTCGGCATCCACGACGACTTCTTCGAGCTCGGCGG
>JAKEEX010000183.1 GCA_022616315.1 Myxococcaceae bacterium | reverse complement strand
TCGCTGCAGGGAGGTTCTTGAGCACCTCCACGAGGTCGCGCAGGGAGCGGTTCTCCTCCTCCAGCTCCGCGATCTTCTTCTTCAGCACCCGCGGGTCGTCCTCGCTCGGCTCCATGTTCAGGCCCCTGCCCCGTCCCCGGGGCTGCTTCAGAAGGCCTGCGAGCATACCCGCGACCGCCGACTGGCTCAGCTGCCAGACCCGCAGCGGCGGCAGCGCCAGCTCGCTCGCCACCTGCGCACGGCTCTTCCTGCCCAGCCACATCGACAGCACCGCCACGCACGTCGCGTGCGCCCTCGAGCGCTCCTCGGGGCTCGCGCCCTCCCACAGCGCTCGCACCGAGCTCGGCACCTGCCTGGGCGGCTGGAACACCAGGCGCTTCTTGCCCCGCCGCGTGCGCGGCACGCTCGCCGTCCCGTTCGCTTGCATCGTCGCTGCGCTCATCGCCCTTCTCCTTCTGCGGCAGCCCCAGGTCCTCCAGGGCCAGTTCCTTCTGCACGCCCTCGCTCGTCACCACCACGATCCGACCGCGCTCGCCGTGCAGCGAGAGCTGCTGGTCGCCGACCTGCCCGAAGACGTAGACACCCTCGCGCGGAGCTGTCGCCAGCGCCGCGTCCAGCTCGTCCTTCTCCATGCGCGCCTCCAGCGAGCGGCGCAGCGCCTCCTGGGCCCCGAAGAAGCGGTCCGCCGGCACCAGCCCGCCGATCCCCTTGTGCGGCCGGAAGTGGTTGTAGTGCAGAAACCAGTGGCCGAGCCGCTCGCGTGCCTCCACCAGCTCCCCGGGACGAGCCCGCTCCCACAGCTCCGTCCCGATCGTCTCCCACAGCCGCTCGCACTTGCCCAGGGTCTGCGGGTGGTGCGTCCGCGCCACCACGTGCGCGATCCCCTGGCGCGCCAGCAGCTTCTGGAAGGTGCTCTTCCCGCGCCACGTGAAGTACTGGCGGCCCTGGTCGGAGAGGACCTCCTTGGGCTTGCCGAAGCGCTCGATCCCCTCCAGCAGGGTTTCCGTCACGAGCTCGCCCTTCTGCTGCGTCGCGAGCTTCCAGGCCACCACGTAGCGGCTGAAGTCGTCCAGGAACACGACCAGGTACACCCGCACCCCCGAGTGCGTCAGCACGAAGCTCGTGATGTCCGTCTGCCAGAGCAAGCCGGGCTTGGCGCGCTCGAAGCGCCGCGGCGGCTGCCGCTTCTTCGCGCGCTTCCCCTCCACCGGGGCGTGCAGGCCCTCGAGCTCGAGCACCTTGCGCACCCCGCCCGTGCTCACCCGCGTCCCCTGGAAGCGCATCAGGAAGTCCCGCACTTTCTTCAGGCCGAAGGAGGGGAAGCGGTGCTTGGTGCGCACGATCTCCGCCTGCACGGCGGAAGGCAGCTGCGAGCCTTTCGCGCCCCGTGGCCGGCCCAGCCGCTTGCCTTCCAGAGCCTTCGGCCCGCCCGCTGCGTAGAGCTTGATCCAGTGCCGCAGGCTCTCCATCGACACCCCCCAGTGCTGGCTGAACACTCGCAGCGACAGCCCCGACTTCGCCTGCGCCTCCACCGCAGTGCGACGCTCGTCCGCGCTGAAGACCCGGCGCACGCCGCCACGCCCTGCGGGGCCGCCTGCTGGCGCTCCCCCCGGGCTCAGCTTGCGCCTCCAGACGTACAGCATGCTTCGGTTGACCCCCACGCGTGCCCCAAAGCGCTCCGCGCTCTCCCCGCTCGCCTCGAGCTCACGCAGCAGCCGCTGCTTCTCCTCCAGCGTGAACC
>JAKEEX010000182.1 GCA_022616315.1 Myxococcaceae bacterium | reverse complement strand
CATGCGGCTGCTGTCCGGCAGGTTCTCCTCGAGGCGCTCCCACCGTGTGCCACCGGTGTCCACCATCTTGCCGTAGTAGCCCGGCGCAACCGTGGAGAAGGTGGAGAGCAGGGTGTTGAGACCGTCGAAGACGCCCATCGTGAAGTACGACTGCCACACCGGGTCGCCCGCGTGAGCGAGCTCCTCCATGCCGAGCTCGGTGAGGCGGTACGTGGACTGGGTGAGGTACTGGTTGAAGAGCCAGTTCTGGTAGGCGTTGGGCAGGTTGGCCAGGAGCCGCCCGTAGGTGCGTGAGAAGACGCTGCTCGTGCTGAAGAAGAGCCTGTCGCGCTTGAAGTGGCTGAAGGCGTAGTAGTCCTGGTAGCGGGACACCCAGTCACGCGTCATCTCGTAGAGGTCCGCGCCCGCATCCCAGCGATTGCACGTGACGTTGGCCGCCACCTCGCTGTCGGTGCAGAACATGTACGGCACCTCCACGGGCACTCCGTTCGGGACCGCCGCAGAGAGGACGCGAACGGGAAGCTGGCTGTCCCAGTACGTGACGATGGCGTCGTTCACGCCCACCGACTTCAGCTCGGCACGGATGGCGTCGTAGTACGGCTGCATCTCGGACCACTTGCGGTAGCTGCGCTTCCCCATGCGCTGGATGCCCTGGTCGATGGCCTGGGAGAGCGGAAGCTGCGCCAGCGTTGCGTCCGCGAAGTGCAGGGGCAGCATCGAGTAGTGGAAGTGGTCCGTGTAGAACGGATGGTAGGGCGTGGAGTGCGTGACGTGCGCGAAGGGAATCTGCACCTGCGCTCCGCGGACCGTGATGGGCTGGCCAGCCCGCGTCGTGTTCCACGCCTGGTGACCGCTCACGAAGCCCTTCCGCGTCTCGTCGAAGACCTCCACCCAGCCCAGCTCTCCACCCCCGGCATAGCCGAAGAGGATGGCCGCCTCGTCGTACCTGCCGATTCCGTGGATGCTCCCGTTCATCCGGGCGCCGTAGTCCATGATGGAGGAGTAGGCGAGCTCTGCCATGCCGCCCTGCACCTGCGCGGGCGTCGGCTCGGCCGCCCTCGCCAGGTCCGCCGGCTCGATGGGAAGCACGCGCTTGCCGCCGGCAATCACGCCGATGCTCTCCTTGCGCAGCTGCCAGTACCCGTCCTTGTAGTTGAGCGCGTCGAAGCTGCCCTGGAAGTTGTGGCGCAAGCCCAGCGTGTGGCCCACCTCGTGCTCCGCCACGGAACGGAACGCGGCCTGGCGCAGCTCGAGGTACACGTCTGCCTGCGCGAGGCGGCGGGCCTCGGCGTCACCCTTGCCCTCGGCGAGGTACTTCGCCAGCTGCTCTTCGAAGCGCTGCTTCTTGGAGCGCGCCAGGGCGGTGAACGCGTCGTCGGAGAACTCGGCCAGCCAGATGTTGTGGCGGCTCGCCCAGTCCAGGCGTTTCTGCTGCAGCGCCCTCAGATCGTCCATGCGCAGCATGGTCTGCCGCGCCACCAACCGGTAGAAGACTGCGTCTGTCTCGAGCTTGCGGCGCCAGGTCTCGCCCGGCGCCAGGGACATCACCGCGGCGCGCACCTCGGGCAGCTCGATGAGCGTGCTCTCCAGCGCAGGGTTCTGCGCGATGAGGGTGTCCACCACGCGGCGCCGGTCCTGGCGCTGGAGGGGCGGGGTGCCCGTCTTCTTCCATGCGTCCAGCTGGGTGCGCAGGCTGCCGGTGGTGCCCGGGAAGAGCATGGGCGAGGCGCTCACGGTGCTCGTGAGGCCCTGGCTGCTCTCCGCCGGGCCACCCTGCTCGCGCACGTCACCGGGGCTGAGGTTGAACCGCACGTAGTCGCGCACCGGCTTGCCGGCAATCAGCTCGTCGAGCTTCGTGGTCCCGTTGAGGACGTCGAGGACGAGCTGCGCCTCGCCGGCCCACGCGTCCATGGACGCCCCGTAGATGTAGGCGCCCGCCTGGACAACTTCTCCCGTCTCCGGGTCCGCCCCCAGTGGCCCGTAGCCGAGCGGGCCCACCTTCTGCGGCGTGTCCACCCAGGCCAGGAGGTTGAAGCGGAGGTCGCCCATGCGCGGCGCGGTGCCCTGGGGACCACACGCGGCCGGAGCCCCGGCGGGCACGGGTGTCTCGCAGACGAAGAACACCTGCGGAGCCTGCGTCACCTGCTGGTTCCGGGGCACCGCCACCGCTCGACGGAAGGCCCGGTCCCACGAGGACTCGAGCGCCTTCACCGCGGGCAGCAGCGCCTTCGGGAAGTTCGTGGAGAGGTGGTAGACGACGGGGCGCACCTGGCGCTGGGCGACGGGAATGACATTGCCCGCGTCGTCGTGGGCGCGCTCCCAGATGTTGTGCCTGTTGGCGAGCAGGATTCGCCCTGACTCGGGCAGGCCGTGGTTGCGGTCGTAGGTGAAGCGCTCGGTGCGGAAGAAGCCGAACTTCACCATCATCTTGTCGTCGTAGACGAGAGGCTCGTAGTCCGCCACGCGCGCCTCGTCCACGCGCTTGATGGACGTGCGCACGCGCACCTCCGCGGAGGCGCAGTCCGCGGTGGGGTCCAGGTAGCAGTAGGGAATCTGGCCATAGCCCGGGTAGTCCACCGTCTCCGGCGCCCAGTGCTGGCGCACGGTGAAGTCCAGGTAGGCGAGCTCCTTCGCCCCGCCCTCCTTCTCTACGAACTCCGCCGTGAGGGCGTCGTCTCCCTCGGCGAGCTCCAGGGGGCTCACGTAGGGCGAGTAGCCGTCCGTCGGCTCCGAGCTTCCGGAGAGGGAGAAGTGATTGGTGATGGAGTTCCTGCCCCAATCCACGCGGATGAACTCGCGGTCGTACCAGGGCCGGTCGCTCGTGTTCTCCTCGAGGACGTTGCTCTGCTCGCCGGTGGCGGGGTTGTACTGTCGCTGCCGGTCGAAGTGGCTGAGGATGGGCCACGCGTAGACGGGCGCGCCGCGGTAGGAAGCGCCGTCTTCACCCACGGTGTTGCCCGGGGCCGACGCGTCCGGGTCCACCTGCGGGTCCGTGCCGGGAATGAACTCGTTCACCCGGAACGCGACGAGGTGGTCCTCCTGCACCTCGAAGCGGACCTTGTGCAGCTGCCCCTGCATGCCCGCGAAGGCCATGCTGGAGGTGGCGGGCACGTCCACCACGGTGTCCATGATGTACCAGGTGCCCTGGGTGAGGTCCGACTTGCGGAAGGAGTCCGGGCGGGTCCGGTCGATGGTGGGCGGAGGCTGGCAGGCGGTGGTGAGCACTGCGGCCAGGAGGCCCAGGCCGAGGAGGGTGCGCTTCATGGGGTTGCCTCGGGCTGCGGAGTCGTGAGTGGAGGGACGCATGGCTCAGAACGCCTTTCCGAAGACGTTGTAGAAGCCGCGCATCACGTCGAGCTCGGTGATGGCCTGGCGGAAGTACACCGTGTACTCCGCGCTAATCGCCGCGACCTCCGCGTCGGTCAGGGTGGGGTCGAAGGCGCGTGGGTCCTCCACGACCGCGAGCAGATCCTTCGCGTACTTGATCATGCGCACCGCAGGCGTCCTGGGGCCCACGTCCTGATTGCCCGCATCGATCTTCTGGAATGCGCCGTACGTGACGCCAGTCGTCACGTCCCGCACCTCCTCGAGCCTGTAGCCCGGCGCCATGACAGGCGCCTCGGCCGTGCCGACCTTGAACACCTGGTTCTGGCGGGCGTAGTCGAAGTCGAAGTTGATGCTGAACCCCGCCATGCCCAGGTAGAGCGCGTAGATGCGTGACGTCCAGGTGCTCTGGATGTCCACGGGGCGGCGCACCCAGTCCGCAGGGAGTGGCTCCGGGGGGAGCGGATAGGTGAAGCCCTCGAAGTACTTCTCGCCGTGCACCTTGGTCTGCCACTCCACCGGCGCCTGGATGAGCTTGTAGAGCTCCCTGTTATCGGGAATGTGCGGGGCCGCGATCGACGGGCGCAGCTGCGCCTCGTCCCCCGACCAGAGGGCACCGAAGGTCTGCTCCATCTCGTCCTTGAAGAGCAGAGAGTAGGGCAGGGCGTAGCGCCGCACGTCTGCCACGTCGTCCCCGCCGAGGAACATCTGGAAGGGCTCGGTGACGGAGGCGAACATCGCGCCCATCTGGTCGTTGTAGTGGCCCGCCTCGGAGATGCGGTACTCGAAGCCGTAGCCGCTCTGGACGTCGTAGCTGCTGTACATGCGGCGGCCGTCGCCGCGGGAGATGGGGCTGTAGTGGAACGCGCAGCTGAAGGGCGGACAGACCGTGTCCGCGTACTTCGCCATGCCGTCCATGGACAGGGCGTCGAACTCGTCGCCCTCGAAGAGGACGGTCCACTGGAGCTCCTCCGGCAGACCGTCGCCTTCGACGTCGGTGATGAAACCGTCCCCGTTGATGTCGGCCGGCATCAGGGCGAAGAAGCCCGCAGGCGGCATCTGCATCACGCGGAACAGGTCGTTGATGCCGTCCAGCGCACCCATGGTCCAGGTGGCCTGCATCAGGGGGTCGTAGCCGAGCGGCCCCACGCTGTAGTTGGCGAAGGTCTGCTGGGTGGCGTTATGGCCCTGGTAGAGCGCGTGGAGCAGGTGCTTGTAGACCATGCCCGTGCTCGTGAAGGTGCCGTAGGCTTTGTAGAGCGCGCCTGCCGGGTTGTAGCCGTGCCGGTCGCGCGCGAAGTGGGTGAAGTAGTAGCTGTTCCAGTAGTCCTCGAGCCACGAGCGGGTCATCTCGAAGTAGTCCGGCCCGCGGTCGAAGCGGTTGCAGGAGAGGACGTAGCCCACGTGGTCGTCCGTGCAGAACTGGTACGGCACCTCGAGCGGGACGCCCAGGTCACTCACGTCCGGGGCCGTCAGCGGGTTCCCGTTCGCGCTGAGCCGCGTCCGCACCTCCGTGTACTTCGGCGCAAGGTCCTGCCACTTGACGAGCGCACGCTCGCGCAGGCGCGCGATGCCGCTGTCGATGGTCGCCTTCAGCGAGCCGCCCTCACCGAAGCGCAGCGGCACCGTGCTGTAGTGGAAGCGCTCGTTGAAGTGCGGCACCGCCGTGTTGACGTGCTGCGCGTTCACGAGCGGCAGGTCCTTCGCAGCGCCGCGCAGGGTCAGCGTGCTGCCGTCGCTCGCGGGGAACGCTGCGTCAGCGATGCGCGCCTGGCTGAATACCTCAACGTAGCCCGGCCGCGTGTCGCCCGAGTACACGAAGAGGATGGCGGCGGCGTCGTAGCGGCCCACGCCCTGGAAGTCCGCGTTTATCGCGCTGGCGTAGTCCATGATGGACGAGTACTCGTAGTCGTGCATGCCGGCGAGCAGCTGCTCCTCCGTGCCGATTGAGGTGCTGCGCAGGTCTGCCGGCGTCACCGGCACCCGGTCCCCGGTCCCGTCCACGACGGTGAGCGACTTCTTGCGGTGCTCCCAGTACTCGTCGAAGTAGTTCACCGCGTCGAACGTGCCAGCGAAGTTGTGGCGCAGGCCGAAGGTGTGGCCAATCTCGTGCTCCGCCGTGGCGCGCCAGATGGCCTTCTGCAGCATGCGGCGCAGCTCCTCGGTGGCCAGGCGACGTGCGTCCGCGGAGGAGCTGCCCTGGCTCTCGTACTCGGCGCTCAGCGTGTTTCGCAGCTCCGTCAGCCGGGTGGCCAGGCGCACGAGCGGGTCGTAGAGGAACTCCGCCAGGTACAGGTTGTGGCGGGACGCCTCGTCGATGCGGCGCTTCTGGTAGGCGGCGACCTGGTCGGGGGTGAGAGTCACCATGCGCGCGGCTTCGCGCAGCATCCCCGCGTCACCCTGCGCCTTCAGGGCGAGGCTCTCGGGCAGGAGCTGCAGCACGTCGCGCGAGGCCTCCACGCCGTCCACCACGGCCGACTCGAGGGCAGGGTAGGCGCGCAGCTTCTCCGCGGCCGCGGCCAGGGTACTGCCCCGTGAGAGAGGCAGGCCGCCACCCCCCCGCAGCTGCGACATCAGGTCCGCGGCGCGGCCGGTCGTTCGCTGGAAGACCGGCACCGTCGCCGCTCCGGACTGCGTCAGCCCCTGCTGTGCGCTCTGGATGGGCCCGGCCGGGCGGTCGAAGGCCTCCGCGTAACTGCTGTTGCGCCTCATGTAGTCGCGCGCCGCCTTGCCGGAGATGTGGTCCACGATGGACACCTCGCCCGTGACGAGGTCGATGACGTCCAGCGTGTACTGCGCCGAGGAGTCCACCGCGCCCGTGTAGATGTTCGCGTTGGCGGAGAGGATCTCTCCGGTCTCCGGGTCCGCGCTGGACGGGCCGTAGCCGAGCAGGCCGTTCGGGGTGGGCTCCGTGATGGTGTAGAGGAAGCTGTAGCGCAGGTCACCGAAGCGCGGGAGGAAGCCGGGCTCACCGCACGCCTCGGGTGCTCCCTGCGGCACGGGCGTCTCGCAGACGTAGAGCATCTGCGGCACCTGGGCCTTCAGCTGCTCCGGCGTCAGGTTCGCCCTGCCCTGGGCCGCGGCCACCGCACGCCGGAAGGCGAGGTCCCAGCTCCGGGTCAGCGCGTGCTCGGACTCCTGGCGCTCGGGGGCCACGTGCTCGAGCCGCCACTCCTTGCCCTCCGCCAGCTCGCGCGCCGCCTGAACGTACTGTGCGTACACCTCCTCCGAGCCCATCCGGCCCTTCGGCGGGAGGTAGTAGACGATGGCCTTTGGCGTGCGCTCGCTCGGCGCGAGCTTGCGGTTGGTGACGCGGCCCTGCTCGTCCACCTCGATGGGGCTCGTGCCGTCCGCACCCCTGTCGTAGGTGTGCTCCCAGAGGTCGTAGCGGTTCGCCAGGAGCAGCCGCTTGGCCTCGGTGTAGCCGTACTTCCTGTCGTAGGCGAGGCGCTCGGTCCGGAAGTAGCCGAACTTCGCCATCATCGCGTTGTCGTAGACGAGCGGCTCGTAGTCGAGCGTCTCGCTGGGGTCCACCCGAGCGATGGACGTGCGCACCTTGATCTCCTGCGAGGTGCAGTCGTACCGCTCGCCGCCGAGCAGATAGCAGACGGGCACGGTGCCGTAGCCGGGGAACTCCACCTCGTCCGGCTTCGCGTAGTGACGGCTGGTGAAGTCCATGTAGACGAGGCGCTCGTTGCCCTCGGCGTCCTTCGTGTACTCGGCCGTCGGCCAGTCGTAGGGGTCCGTCCCCGGCTCCTTCTCCTGGATCCACGAGGAGAGGCTCGAGCCCCCGGCGGCGTTGCCGAAGCTGCCCCACATGAGGCCCGCGCCCTTGTCCGTCTCCGACTGGCTCCAGTCGACGCGGATGTACTCGCGCTCGTTCCAGGGCCTGTCCGACGTGTTCTCGGTGATGACGTTTCCCTGCTCACCCGTGGTGGTGTCGTAGGTGCGCTGGATGTCGAAGTGGCTCTGGATGCGGAAGCGCACCAGCGGAGCGCCGTAGTAGGGGCTCTCGCCCGCGCACACACCCTTGATGCACACCTTCCTCGTGGTGCCGCTCGGGTGCGACTTCTGCGTCAGCTCCGCGTCGTCCGTGCCGAGGATGTGCGGATAGGCGCGGTAACCGACGAGGTACCCCTCCTGGACGTCCCACACCACCTTCTCGAGCGACCCCGTCTCACCGGTGAAGGTGAAGCCGGTGTTGGCCGAGGCCCCGGTGACGGTGTTGCGGATGTACCACTGGCCATCCAGCAGGTCCGTCTTGCGGACGTGGTTGGGCTGGACGCGGTTGATGTCGCCGTTGCGCTGCGCGCACGCGACGGCCAGCACGGCCGCGCACACGGCGCCGAGCAGGCGCGGGGACATCCAGTTCATGGGGGCTCCAGGGAAGTTGCGCATCGAGAAAGAGGGGAAGGGGAGCAAGGGTCAGTACTGGGCGGAGAGCGACACCGAGTACGTCGTGCCGCCGGCGATGGCGCCGTCCACGAAGGGGATGCGGAGCCGCTTGTTGTCGCGGCTCAGGGGCGCGCCGCCGCTGCTCACGCCGAAGGAGAGGGAGAGGGCGTCGTCGAAGCTGTAGCCGGCGCCCACGGAGAGGGAGAGGGAGTCCGTGCGGCCCATTCCGGCAATCACCGCGGGGTTGCCGTGCTCGTCGAGCGTGGGCGGCGTGTACTCGTCCGGAGCGTCCGTCACCGCGTAGCGCCACCGGTGGGAGAGGCCCACGTCGACCGAGGCGGACCAGCGCTCCGTGGGAATCCACGTGAGGCCGAGCGACT
>JAKEEX010000181.1 GCA_022616315.1 Myxococcaceae bacterium | reverse complement strand
TACTTCTGGCGCCGGGCGAGCCGTCGGGAGGGCGACACGGCGGTGGAGCTGCGCAATCCCTTCCGGCTCAAGTGGGTGCTCGGCTTCGCGCTCCTCTTCGCCGTGGTGCAGCTGCTCGCCGCGGCCGCCACGCAGGCGCTCGGTCCGGTGGGCACCTACGGCGCGGCGGCGCTGGCTGGGCTCACGGACGTCAATGCCATCACGCTCTCCGTCGCGCAGCTGGCGGACCGCGGAGAGGTGAGCCGCCAGGTGGCCACCAACAGCATCGTCCTCGGCGCGGCGGCCAACACGGTGTCCAAGGCGGTCATCGCCGTGGGCCTGGGGGGCTGGGAGTTCGCATCGCGCGTGGTCCTCGCGCTCCTCGGGGTGCTGGTTGCCGGCGCGGCGGGGCTGGCGCTCGCCGGGGTGGTGTAGCCTCGCGAGGCCCGTCCTCCCCAGGAGTGCACCTCGATGGCCGCCGACAGCCACTACCTGCCCAACCTGCGTGACCTGCAGTTCAACCTCTTCGAGTTCCTCGACATCGGCCGCACGTCGCTGGGCAAGGCTCCCTTCGGGGACATGGATGAGACGGCCGCTCGGCAGGCGCTGGAGACGTTCGCGCAGGTGGCGTGCGAGCAGCTCGCGCCCTCCTTCGCAGAGGCCGAGCACACGCCACCGCGCCTCCTCGATGACGGTACCGTTGCGCTGCCCGAAGGCCTCAAGGGCGCGCTCGCCGCCGTGTACGAGCACGGCATGCACCACCTGGAACTGCCCACGCACCTCGGCGGCATGGGCGCACCGCCGAGCCTGTGCTGGGCGTCCTTCGAGCTCGTGGTCGGAGCCCACCCCTCGGTGGCCTTCTACCTCCTGGGCAACTTCCTCTCGCGCGTCATCGACCGGCTCGGCACCGACTCGCAGAGGAAGCGCTACCTGCCCGCCATGGTGGAGCGGAGGTGGGGAGGCACCATGGTGCTCACCGAGCCCGACGCGGGGAGTGACGTGGGCGCCGCGAGGACGCGTGCCCGGCACGTGGAAGGGGACGTGTGGGAGCTGACGGGCGTCAAGCGCTTCATCACCAACGGGGACTTCGACGCCACGGAGAACATCGTCCACCTGGTGCTGGCGCGTCCCGACGGCGCCGGCCCTGGAACGAAGGGGCTCTCGCTCTTCATCGTGCCCAAGTACTGGGTGGAGGAGGGCGGTCGGCTCGGCGAGCGCAACGGCGTGGTGGTGACGGCCCTCGAGAAGAAGATGGGCCTGAAGGCCAGCGCCACCTGCGAGATGACCTTCGGGGACGGGCGCCCGGCGCGTGGCCTCCTCATGGGCGAGGTGCACGACGGCATCCGTCAGATGTTCCACGTCATCGAGCAGGCGCGCATGGGCGTGGGCGTGAAGTCCATGGCCGCCCTGTCCACGGCGTACCTTCACGCGCTCGCCTTCGCGAAGGAGCGGGTGCAGGGGCAGGACCTCGGGCAGGCACGCGAAAAGAGCGCGCCGCGCGTGCCCATCCTGCGCCACCCGGACGTGCGCCGAATGCTGATGTCCCTGAAGGCCCACGCGGAGGGCATGCGCGCGCTGTGTCTCTACACGGCCTCCATCCAGGACCGCGTGGAGGTGCTCGGCGGCCACCGCGCACCGGAGGCCGCGGGCGTGGACGCGCTGAACGATCTGCTCCTTCCGCTCGTGAAGGGCTACTGCTCGGAGAAGGCGTACGAGCAGCTCTCGCTCGCGCTGCAGGTGCACGGGGGCAGCGGCTACCTGCAGGACTACCCGGTGGAGCAGTACATCCGGGACCAGAAGATCGACTCGCTCTACGAGGGCACCACGCACATCCAGGCGCTGGATCTGCTCCTGCGCAAGGTGGCGCGCGACGGTGGGGCCACGCTGATGGGGCTGCTCGCGCAGGTGCGGGAGACGGCAGAGGGGGACGCGGGAGGCACCGAGCTCGCGGCAGAGCGGGCCGCACTGGTGCGGGCGCTCGTGGACGTGGAGGCCATGTACGGCGCGCTCATGGGCAAGCTCGGCGAGTCCCTCTACCACGTGGGCCTGCACGGAAACCGCGTGCTGATGGCCACGGCGGAGCTGCTGGTGGGCTGGCTGCTGGTGCGCCACGCCGCCGTGGCGCTGGAGCGGAGCCGCGCTCACGCAGCCGACAAGGCGTTCTACGCGGGCAAGCTCGCCAGCGCGCGCTTCTTCTGCCGCGAGGTGCTCCCGGGCCTCGCCCACGCCGCGCGCATGGTGGAGGCCAGCTCCCTCGAGCTGATGGACGTCCCCGAAGATTCCTTCTGACCGTCCATTTCCGAGCCATCTCCCCTCACCCGTTCCCTCTTGTGACCTGGTCCCTTCCGAGTGGGACTTCATCCACAGTGCGGATGAAGTCAGCACGTCGGTGAGGCACGGTGCGGGAGGCACGGTGCGCCGCGGGTGAGCGTGAGTGAGCGCTCCCGTGCTGGCCTGCGGGCGCTCTGGCTGCCGCGCGCGTGTGGAAGCACCGCCGCGAGGTGAGGGGCGGGCGCTCTGGGGGGAAGGGGGACCTTGGGGGCGCACGGGTAAACGGGCTGCACCCTG
>JAKEEX010000180.1 GCA_022616315.1 Myxococcaceae bacterium | reverse complement strand
GACCTGACGGACATGGGCTCCATGCTCGCCGCCATCGAGCGCAGCATCGTCTCGCCCGAGCCGGCCGCCGTGGTGCCGCCGCTGCTCGCCTCCGCGAGCCCTGCCGCCGCGCTCCAGGAGCTGGCCCGACGCGCGCCACCCGCCGCGCCCGTGATGCCAGCGACCCAGGCACCGCCGACGCCCGCGGCTCCGGTGCGTGTGTCTCCACCGAAGCCGCGAGACGAATAGCGGCGTCCTACTTCGCGATGAGCACCAGGAGCCCCCGGCCGCACACGTCGTAGGCCGTCCACTCCCCACCGATGAGGTCCTCGCTCCCGGGGGCACGGACCTGGTTGGCGCCCTCGGCCCACGGGCAGGTGTCGGTGACGCGGTACCAGCTCTTCCCGGTGCCCGGCCACGGCAGCGAGAACGTCACCGTGCCGGACCAGCCGTTGTAGGCGACGTACAGGGCGCTCGCCGGGTCACCCAGCTCGGAGCCGTCGATGCGCCAGGCGAGGGCGTGGTTGCTGCTGCTGTTGAAGTAGGTGGCATCGGCGACGTTGCCGTCCGGCTTGAACCAGCGGTGCTGCTCCATCACGTTCGAGTTGTTGTCCACGGTGCTGTAGAAGCCCGCGGGGCGCAGGGCCGGGTGCGCCTTGCGGAAGGCGATGAGGCGCTGGGAGAACGTCTTGAAGTTCGTCTGGTCCGTGGTGAGGGCGTAGTTCAGCCAGTTCTTGTCCGAGTCCAGGTTGTAGGGGTTGTTGTTGCAGTTGATGCTGCGCAGGAACTCGTCCCCGCCGTTGAACATGGGCACGCCCGCGCTCAGCAGGAGGAAGGCCATTCCGTTGCGCGAGGCCTTGCGCTGGTCCCCGGCGACGCCGCCCTGGTCCCAGCTGTTGTTGTTGTCCTCGCCCCCGTCGGAGGGGCCCCAGGGCCACGCCTGGCCGTTGTTCTTGTTGTTGCAGCTGTAGAGGTCCTTCAGGGTGAAGCCATCGTGGGCCACCATGAAGTTGACCGAGTGCCACGGCTTGCGCCCGTCGTCCCCGTAGAGGTCGGAGGAGCCCGCGAAGCGGTTGGCGAGCTCCCCCGGGGTGATGGCCTCGCTGCCCAGCTTGTTCTGGTCCTTGCGGAGCGCGTCGCGGTAGATGCCGTTCCACTCGGCCCAGCCGGAGGGGAAGTTGCCCACCTGGTAGGTGCCGCCGCCGATGGCCCAGGGCTCCGCGATGAGGTCCACGCCGGAGCCGCCGCCCGCGGGCCGCGGCGGAAGGTCCCGCACGATGCGGTTGAGCGCGGTGCCCGAGTTCGTCTTGTTGTAGGTGAAGCAGCCGTGCTCGCACACGTTGCCGAGCACCGACGCGAGGTCGAAGCGGAACCCGTCCACGCCCAGCGTGTTCTTCCAGTACGCGAGCGAGTCCACGATGAGGTCCTGCGCCACCACGTTGAAGGTGTTGTAGTTGCCGCCCACCCCGGTGTTGTCCCAGGGCCACTGCATGTCACTGGTGAGGCTGTAGTAGGTGGGGTTGTCCAGGCCGCGGAAGGACATGACGGTGTAGGTCGTCTTGTCGGAGCCGCTCCAGGGCCCACCTTCGCCGGTGTGGTTGTAGACGACGTCGATGAAGACCTTGATGCCGTTGTCGTGGAAGGCCTTCACCATCGCCTTGAACTCCTTCGTGGGGCCGCCGGCGGACGTGTCGTAGGCGTAGCGGCGGTCCGGGGCGAAGTAGTTGAGCGTCATGTAGCCCCAGTAGTTGTCCCCGTCGGTGCTGGTGGCGTTGACGTCGTTGTCGTCGTTGTCCGTCTCCTGCAGCGGGAGGAACTCCACCGCGGTGACGCCGAGCGCGGCGAGCGCCGGAGCCTTGAGGCCCGCGCCCTTGTAGGTGCCGCGATAGGCGGCGGTGATGCTCGTGTCGTTCTTCGTGAGTCCGCGCGCGTGCACCTCGTAGACGATGTCGTCCTTGAGGGCGCGGGTGGGCTTCGTGCCGATGCTCTGCGTGTCACCGGCCAGCACGATGCCCTTGGGCGCCTTCGTCCCGCTGTCCTTGTTGCGGTGGCTCGCGCCGGTGGCGAAGACGGTGGCGTCCTGGTTGCTCGCGGTGAAGAGGTCATGGCTCACCTCGCGCGCGTAGGGGTCCAGGAGCAGCTTGTTGGGGTTGAAGCGGTTGCCGCTCGAGTCCACGTCCGAGACGAACCCCGTGCCCGTGCCTTTGGTCCACGAGGCGGAGTAGGGCCAGTTGGGTCCCCACGCGCGGTAGCCGTAGTAGACGGGCCCCGTAATGCCGTAGGTGCCCTGCAGCGTGGCCACGGACACCGTCTTCGACCACACGTTGGTCGCGGCGTCCTTCGTCATGACGTACTTCACCTTCTCCTGGGCGCCGGAGGCCGCGGCGTAGAGCCACACCTCGATGCGGGTGGCGCGTGAGGAGTAGACGCGGAAGGTGATGTTGCTCTGTGTCCCGTCGTAGGCGGCGCCGAGGTTGAGGCGGTTGATGGCCTCCTGCTGGACGACGCCCAGGGGCTCCGGTCCATCTTCGAGCGGAGTGCCGTCGGGCGCGAGGTCCGAGGGTCCGCAGCTGCCGAGGAGCACGACGGCGGATAGCGCGAGCAGGGACGCGCGCATTCGCCTCGTTGAGAGCACACGCCGGAACAGCGGGAGAAACGGAGACTGCACCATGGGAACCTCCGTGGGATGGGACGCCAGACGGCCCGCACCGCGGAGCGCTGCCGGGGAACCCGCGGTGCAGTGCGGCGTCTTACGCAGTGCCCCCGGACACGGCGAGGCGCGCAGGGTGCTCCGTCACGTCGCGGTTTCTCATGGAGGCGGCGCACGGCCATGGCTCATGGGTCCATGACGCCGTGCCGAAATGAGGCGCGTCCGCCCCTGCACCGGTACGATGCCGAGCCGCGCCGCCGGCGGCCACCACCAGGGGTGCCCGTTCCCGCGCAGCGCTCGAGGAGTACCACGAGGTGTCCATCCGTCGAACGAACGGCAGTGCCCGCAACGCCGCAGTCAGCGCCCTCCTGGACCCGGCTCTGAGCGCCGCGCGAGACGCGCTCCAGCGCTTCCTCGAGAAGACCCTGAAGACCCAGTTCGGCGCGGGCTGGCAGGCCACCCTTGAGCGAGACCGGGTGGCAGGACAGGGGCGCCCACAGAGCGACCGCTGGGATTGGGGCACCATCAGCTACCGGCTCGGCCACTTCCGTGCGGCGCAGGCGGAGGCCGTCAATGGTGTCGTGACGGAGCCGCTCATTGCACTGGCGCGGCTCGCCAAGGCGTACCGCAACCTCTTCCAGCACGAGGAGCTGTCGGATGCGCAGGTGCGGCACGCGCTGGAGGGACTCGCGCTGCTCCACGAGGCAATGGGAAGCAAGGTGCTCGCCGCGGAGACGCGCGCCGCGCTCGAGGGGTGGGCTGGTCCGGCACGCGGTGCCAAGCGTCCCGCGCGAAAGGCCCCGTCACGTGCGGCGGCGAAGCGCGCGGCCCCCAGGCCCCGGGTGAAGCCTGCAACCCGGAAGGCGCCTCGGGCTCGCTCGGCCTGATTGCGGAGACCGGTTGCACAGCCCCCTCACCCTGTCCCTCTCCCAGGGGGAGAGGGGGCGGTCGGACCTGTTCAATGTCAGTGAGCACCGCTGTGGGGCACCAGGGCGCAGCGCGGTTCGCTATCGCCTGCGCGCGCTCCGGTAGATTCGCCGGACCTGCGCTGCCCGGGCTGCCGATGCGGAAGGCGTCGGCGGGTCCGGGAGGCGCAGCCACTCCGCGGGGTCCTGCGCTTCACCTCGACGTCGCACCTCGAAGTAGAGGTAGGCGCCCAGGAGCGAGCCGGAATCGCCGACGGTGGCCACCTCCTGCCCTGCCTCCACGCGCTGCCCAACCTCGCACCGGAAGGTATCCAGGTGGGCCATGAGCGTGTGGTAGCCGCTCCCGTGGTCGAGAATCAGCACGTTGCCGTAGCCGCGCAGCCAGCCTGCGTGGGCCACCGTCCCTGGCGCCACCGCACGCACGGGGCTGTCCTTCGGAGCACGGATGTCCACGCCCTTGTGGAGCGTGGCCGTCCCGAAGCGGGGTTCGATGGCGAGACCGAAGCCCGTCTCCACCACACCGTCGGTGGGCATGGGCAGCTGGCCGCGCAGCGATGCGAAGCGGCGGGTCACCGGGCGGTCCGCCGGCTCTCCGATGTGCGTGGAGAGCTTGCGCCCGGTGTCTTTG
Source organism: Myxococcaceae bacterium (assembly GCA_022616315.1). Taxonomy (GTDB): domain Bacteria; phylum Myxococcota; class Myxococcia; order Myxococcales; family Myxococcaceae; genus JAKEEX01. The sequence continues at coordinate 20,440 of JAKEEX010000180.1, read as the reverse complement.
AGGTCTTGCAGCAGCCGCGCCGTCTCCATTCGCTCGGTGCGGACGCGTCCTCGCAGCTGGGCGAGACGCTCGCGCTGTGCGGGGCCGCTCGTGCGGACCTGTGCATCCGCGAAGGCTTCCTGTTCCGTGGAGACGAGGCCCCTGAGCATCTGGAGCTTCGCTCCAGCAAGTCCCTGCTGGACCCTGGCCCCCTGGATGGCGTCGAGCGCGTCACGTGACTCCGGTCCGGCGGCCGCAGCTCCACGGGCTCGCTCCACCAGCGCGTCGATGTCGCGGGACGCCAGCGGACTCTCGAGGGACCGCAGATGCAGACGCTTGTCCAGCTGCTGCAATCCCTCCAGCACGAGGGCCGACCCCGCACCGTCTGCCTGCGCCTCGGCTCGAGCCAGGCGCTCCTCCAGCCGGGTCAGCTCCCTCTTCACGGCCCACAGGCGGGCCGTGGCCAGCCGAGCCGTCTTCTTCGTGTACTCCAGGAGCTCGAGCGCCGAGGCCTCGTCGGCCTGGTTCAGCGCGCGAGCGGTGGCCCGCACCTCGCGCCGCGTCTGCTCCAGCGTCTGGTGTGGCCCTGCCTTCGCGGCCAGCACGGGCGTCCCCGCCTGCAGCAGCGCCACCAGCCATGCCCGCATCCTCATGCGCGCCGCCAACGGGTGCACAGTCCGGGCGCTTCCCGTGTTGACGCCGGCTGCGAGGCGTAGAGTCAGTGCCCGTTGGCCCACCACGCCGCGTGTCCAGCGCCTGCTTCCCTCCCCGCTCTGCTCGGGACACACACGCTCTCCCGACTCACCCGGCGAGACGTGTCGCGCGCAGCAGGGCGTTCACCCGTTAGGAGACACCCATGTTCCGACTCGAAACGGAAGAAGCCCTCCTGAACGCGTTTCGCCCGCGGGACCGGAAGCACGTGGAGCGTCCGAAGGACCTCCACTTCCCCCTCTTCGTGCGCGACTACCTGGCCTGGGTGGACCCCACCGGGACGCGGGCGTACCTCGTCTTCACCGAGCCGCACAGCCACCGGCCCATGGGCATCGCCTTCCGGCGGGACCAGCAGGGCAGCGCGACGCCGGTGTCCCGGATGTGCGACTGGTGCCACGCCTACGGCTCCGCGCAGGAGATTGGTCTGCTCACCGCGGAGGTGAGCTCCAGGCGCCGCGTGGGCGTGTGCCTCTGCATGGACCTGCGCTGCGGGGAGAAGCTCGAGACGGCGGCCAACCTCGCCGGACGGAGCCCGCGGGAGCAGGCCCACAAGCTGCTGGACCGGATTGCACGGTTCGCCCACGAGGGGCTCGGCGTCGACTTCGTTCCGGAAGCTTGACAGCGCGGGCGGCCATGGTTAACACTCGTTAACCATGAGCGAGGCCCGGACCCGCATCCTCGACGCCGCGCGCGCCCTCTTCCTCTCCGGGGGCGCGGGGGCCGTCACCATGCGCAGCGTGGCCGAGCGCGTGGGGGTGACGGCGACGGCGCTCTACCGGCACTTCGAGAACAAGGACGAGCTGCTCGGCGAGGTCATCAACGCTGGGTTCCGCGGCTTCGGCGGCTACCTCTACCGTGCCCTCCAGGGTGCGACGCCGCAGGAGCGCCTTCAGCGCAGCGGCCAGGCCTACCTGGACTTCGCGCTGGAGCAGCCGGAGATGTACCGGACCATCTTCATGTCCACGCGCCCGGCCGAGGCGTGCACCGCGCGCGAGCCGTCCATGGATGCCACCTTCCGCTTCCTCGTGGACCGCGTGCGCGAGTGCATACAGCAAGGCGCGCTGCGCCAGGATGAACCCGAGGACGTGGCCCTCTTCATCTGGGCGCACGTGCATGGCCTCGTGTCGCTCTACCTCACGGGAGCGTCCGGACAGACGGAGCAGGAGTTCCGCGAGACGTACCGGCGCTCCGTCGAGCGGCTCTTCTCTGGCCTCTCCCCGTGAGGGTCCTCTTCTTTTTGACTCGAAGTTAACGCAGGTTAACAGCCCGACCCGGAGGTGGATGTGCAACGCGTATTCGAGTGGAGCTCCCTGCTGGTGATGCCGTTCTGGGCACTCATGGTGTTCCTGCCGCGGGCGCGCCTGACGGAGCGGCTGATGCGCTGGCCGCTGGGGCCGCTGCTCCCGGCGCTGGTGTACCTGGCGCTGCTGCTTCCGCGCGTCGGGGACGTCCTGCCGGCGGTGATGCGACCGGAGCTGTCCGGACTCTCCGCGCTGCTGGCGACGCCCGAGGGGACGACGCTGGCGTGGGCGCATTTCCTGGCGTTCGACCTGTTCGTGGGTCGGTGGATCTACCTGGATGCGCGAGAGCGTGGGGTGAGCCCGCTGCTCACCGCCCCGGTGCTGTTCCTGACGCTGATGGTGGGGCCCGTGGGCCTGGTTGCGTACCTCGTGGTGCGGGCACTGGCCGCCCGGCCCGCGCAGGGAGTGGTACTCGCGAAGGAGGTGCCGTGATGAAGACGAACGACCCGGCCATGGCCGTGCGTTCCTGGCCAGCGCGGCTGTGGGAGACGAGCCCCGCGCTCGTCGGCGTCGCGCTCGTGCACGTGGGGCTGATTGCGCTCTTCCTCGTCGGGTTTGTGGTGGACGCGAGGATGGTCACCGGCCAGCCCGTGTGGATGAAGCCAGCGAAGTTCGCCGCCTCCATCTTCGTGTACACCCTGACGCTCGCGTGGATGCTCTCCCACGTGGAGGGTCAGGAGCGCAGGGTGCGGGCCATCGGCGGAGTCACCGCCGCGGCCATGGTGGTGGAGATTGTCATCATCGGCGCGCAGGCCGCGCGCGGGGTGCGCAGCCACTTCAACGCGGCCACCGCGCTCGACGGCGCGCTCTTCACCGTCATGGGAGTGGCCATCCTCACCGCCTGGGGCTGTGGTGTGGCAGCGCTGGTGCTGCTCTTCCGGCAGCGCATGGTGGACGGCGTGCTCGGCTGGGGCATTCGTCTGGGGCTCCTCCTCTCGCTGCTCGGCGCCGGGCTGGGTGGGCTGATGACGCGTCCCTCGCAAGCGCAGCTCGAGCAATTCCGCCGGGGCACTCCGCTCGAGTCCGGCGCGCACAGCGTGGGCGTGCAGGATGGCGGGCGCGGGCTGCCGGTGCTCGGCTGGAGCACCGAGGGTGGTGACTTGCGCGTGCCCCACTTCTTCGGGCTGCACGCGATGCAGGTGCTTCCGCTGCTCGCTGCGTGGCTGAGCCGTGGCCGCTCCTTCCGCCGGCTCCACTCGCGGCGCCGGATGGGCCTCGTCTGGGCGTCGGCGCTCGCGTACGGCGGCACCATCCTCGTCCTCACGTGGCAGGCCCTGCGCGCCGAGCCCATCGTCTCTCCCGGGCCCACCACGCTCTGGGCCCTGGGCGGTGTCGTCGGAGCTGCGCTGGTGCTCGCCGCGACGTCGCTCCGGGGGACATCGCAGACGAACGTGCGTGGCTCGGACGCCCGTGTCACCACAACTGCGCGAGCGGAAGGCGCACCGTCGGAAGCACCTGGGACGCGAGCTCCCCCTCGCCGCCCACGGTGGTGGGCCGGGCGTGAGCCACGCTCCTTCCGGCCGAGCTGATGGCGGGGCCCACCCGCCTGGCAGTCGACCCGGCGTCGATGACGAGCGCAGCCGTGAGCGCCGGGCCGCGCCTGTAGGCTGGACCCTACAGCGCCCGCTCGCTCCCGTAGGCCCCAGCCTACAGCGGCGCTGATTTCCTCCTGTGGTTCTGCGCACTTGGCGTGGGCCCGCGGCTTGCTCCAGTCTCCCGCCGCGTGGCCCTGCGCGACCGCCCCCTTTCCCCCCGGCGGCCGCGGGCCCAGCAGGAGCGAATGGAGATGACGCACATGAAGAAGGCAATGGGAGTGCTGGTGGCGCTGGCGCTGACGGCGTGTGGCCGCGGTTCCAACATCCCCGAGGTGGCGTTCGAGGACGGTCTGCCGGGCCAGGAGGCGATGACGGTCACGATGCCTGAGCAGCAGGGCCAGGGCCTCACCGCCGCGGGCGCGGTGCGCGCACAGGCCGCCGGAGACGTCTCCGGCATGTTCCTCCTCACGGTGGGCGCCACGGCGACGGTGAACCTCTCCACCGCCTGGGCGCTGGGAGCGCTGAGCGTGGTCGTCCACGGCGAGCCCACCACGGTGAATGGCGACGTGGCCGTCTTCGGACCGCACACCCCGCTCCTGAGCGACACCACCTGGAAGCTCACCATGACGCGCACTGCGCCCAACGCCTTCAGCTATGTGCTCGAGGGCAAGCCCAAGGGCGCGGAGGACACCGCGTACGTGGCGGTCATCTCCGGCAACCACACGGTGGCCATCAGCGATGAGGGCCGTCCCATGAAGGGTTATGGCGAAGGTTCCTTCCTCATCGAGTGGGACAAGGCCAGCGGCGGGCCTCAGGAGCACGGCAGCGCGGAGGTTCGCTACGCGCGCAACTCACCCACCTCCGAGGTGTCGGTGGAGCTGGACGCCGAGTCGACTTCGGTGGGCAGCGGCAACACCACCTCCCTCTTCTACCGCTACGCACAGGTGCCCGGCGGTGAGGGCTCCTTCGAGTGGGCCTCGGACTCCAACCTCCAGGCCTGGAGCCTGAACCCTACCTTCAACGCCCTCGAGCGCTTGACCATCAAGAGCCGCTGGCTGGAGTCCGGCGAGGGCCGTTCGGACGTGCGCGCGACCGGTGGCGACCTGACGGTGCCGGCCACCGTCAGCGAGTGCTGGGACGCCAACTTCCGCAGCACCTTCCTGAGCGACAGCACCCGACTCGACATCGGTTGGGGCACCGAGGCCCAGGCCTGCGTCTACAAGGACGCGAGCTACGTGCAGGAGTAGCGGAGGCCTTCCCGTGACGTACCCGCCGCGCGCGCACAGCAGCAGTCCCGGCTATGCTCGCGCGGCGTGGCGTCACTCCTTCCCCACCCACACCCGACGGCCAAGCGCGTCCATGGCCACACCCATCCGGAGGTGGCCGAGAGCCATGACGCCGTCCGCTGAGCTCGGCACGCTGGGCCGCTACCGGCTGGTGGCGCGCCTCGCACAGGGTGGAATGGCCGAGGTGTTCCTCGCCGTCCTCCCCGGACCGGACGGCTTCGAGAAGCCGGTCGTCATCAAGCGCATGCGGCCAGAGCTGGCCGGTGTGCCGGAGTCGCGCGACATGTTCGCCCAGGAGGCGCGGCTCATGGGGGCCTTCGGCCACGGCCACATCCTCTCCGTGCTGGATTACGGCGTGGAGGGTGGCGCCCCCTTCCTCGTGCTCGAGTACGTCGAGGGCGTGGACCTCGCGCGTGCGCTCGTGGTGAAGCGTGCGCTTCCGCCGGTGCTGGTGCGCCACCTCGGGCTGTGCCTGGTGCGCGCGCTCGAGCACGTGCACGGGCTGCGCGACGCGCGAGGCGAACTTCTGGGCCTGGTGCACCGGGACGTGAGCCCGTCCAACGTGCTGCTCGGCCGCAGCGGCGACGTGAAGCTGGGCGACTTCGGAATCGCGAAGGGCCTGCGCACCCCGGCGCGCACCGCCCCCGGCGCCACCCGCGGCAAGCTGCGCTACATGTCTCCCGAGCAGCTGCGCGGCGGTCCCCTGGACGCGCGCGCGGACCTCTTCTCGCTCGGCGTCCTCCTGTACGAGGCCGTGGTGGGCCAGAGTCCCTTCGACGCCGCCACGGACGCGCAGCTGCTGCTGGCCGTGCGCGACGGACGGATGCTCCCGGCCGAGACGCTGCGGGCCGCCGCGGGTGCGGGGCTGGCCACGGTCCTCGAGCGCGCCCTGCGTCCACACCCCGCCGAGCGCTTCGCGTCCGCCGCGGAGCTGGGACATGCCCTCCTGTCGGTGGAGCTGGCGGGAGCCTCCGAGCAGCCATGGCGCGTGGCCGCGCTGGTGCAGGAGACGCTCGTGGCCGAGGGCCGGGCGGAGGTTGCGGCAAGTCCGGGCCCGGGGGCTGCGAGCCCCTTCTCCGCCGTGCTGCTCGAGACCCAGGGAGGCGAGGAGGCGTGAGACACGCGGGCTGCTCCTTCGGCGTGCACGCGAGCCCCGCACGGGGAGTGCTATGAGCGGGCACTCCATGGCAGGGCACACCGAGGTCATCCAGACGGCGGGCCAGGGCGCGGGCCTCGCCGTTCGCCGTGTCCGGCTGCAGGTGTCCTCCGGCGCCGACGCGAGCACGGAGGTGAGCAGCTCCTCGGAGAAGCTCACTGTGGGCAGCGCGCCTGGCAATGACCTCGTGCTCTCCGACCCCACCGTGTCGCGCTTCCATGCGGAGCTCGTGCGCGAGCCGGAGGGATACCGTGTGCGGGACCTCGGCAGCACCAACGGGACGCGCGTGGACCACATCCGCGTGACGGACGCCTACGTGGCGGATGGCTCCACCCTCACCTTCGGCCAGACGGCGGTGCGCTTCTCGCTGGTGGCAGACCGGGACGTGCTGCCCCTCCACCCGGAGCCGCGCTTCGGGAAGCTCGTGGGCGAGAGCGCGGTGATGCGTGCCCTCTTCGCGCAGCTCGCGCGCCTGGCCTCCACCGACGCCACCGTGCTGGTGGAGGGTGAGAGCGGCACTGGTAAGGAGCGGGTGGCGGAGGCGCTCCACCAGCACAGCCCGCGCGCGGGGGGCCCCTTCGTGGTGGTGGACTGCGGCTCCATCCCCGCCGACCTGGTGGAGAGCGAGCTGTTCGGCCACGAGAAGGGCGCCTTCACCGGCGCCACCCACGAGCGCCGCGGCGCCTTCGAGGCGGCGCACGGAGGCACGCTCTTCCTCGACGAGATCGGCGAGCTGCCCCTCGCGGTACAGCCCAGGCTCCTGCGCGCGCTCGAGCGCCGGCAGGTGAAGCGCGTGGGCGCGGACGGCCACCGCACCGTGGACGTGCGCTTCGTCGCGGCCACGCACCGTGACTTGCGCGAGGCCGTCAACCGCGGGCAGTTCCGTGAGGACCTCTACTTCCGCCTGGCGGTGGGTGTGGTGCGGGTGCCGCCGCTGCGCGCGCACGCGGAGGACCTGCCGCTGCTCCTCCGTCACCTGTGGGAGGAGACATTCCACGCGCTCGGGCTGCCCGCGCGGCCCTACAGAGCGCCGGGCGCGGAGACGCTGCGTCACCTGGCCACGTTGCCCTGGAGAGGCAACGTGCGCGAGCTGCGAAACTTCGTGGAGCGCAGCGTGGCTCTCTCCGGTGCGCTGGACACCTCGCTCGCTGCTGCGGCGGGCGATGTCCCTGCGCCCGGCTCGCCCTCCGTGCGGATGGACCTTCCGTACAAGGAGGCCAAGGAGGAGTGGCTGTCCCACTTCGAGGGCGCGTACCTGCGCCAGCGCCTCCAGGCGGCGGGAGGCAACGTGAGCCAGATGGCGCGAGAGGCCGGGGTGGACCGCGCCCACGTCATCAAGCTCCTGCGCAAGCACGCGGTGCGCTGAGCCGAAGTGCCCACGCCGATGTCGCACCTGAGCCCCACGCCCGCCACCATGCCGCGCTGCCCCACCTGCCAGAGCGAGTACGAGGAAGACATCCTCTACTGCCCCCGCGACGGCGCGCTCCTCCTGCCCACGGTGGTGGAGGGACGCTACCGGCTCCTCTCCCAGCTGGGCGCGGGCGGGATGGGCGTGGTGTACCTGGCCGAGCACGTGGGACTGCAGAAGCGTGTGGCGGTGAAGGTGCTGCGCGGCGAGCTGAGCCGCGACGCGACGTTCGCGCGCCGCTTCGAGCTCGAGGCGATCGCGGCGAGCCAGATTGGCCACGAGAACATCGTGGACGTGACGGACCTGGGGCGCACGCCCGGCGGCGAGCTGTACTACGTGATGGAGCTCCTGGAGGGCCAGTCGCTCGCGTCGCTCCTGTACCGAGAGCGCTCCCTGGCGCTTGCGCGCGCGGTGCCCATCCTGGCGCAGGTGTGCCGGGCGCTGGAGGCCGCGCACGCGCGCGGCATCGTCCACCGCGACGTGAAGCCGCAGAACGTGATGGTGCTCACGCGCGGCGAGCGGCCCGACTTCGTGAAGGTGGTGGACTTCGGCATCTCCAAGGTGGACGCCCTGCAGCAGGGCGCGCGGCTCACCGAGGCGGGTGCCATCCTCGGCACGGCGGACTACATGTCGCCGGAGCAGGCCACCGGTGGAGAGGTGGACGCGCGGGCGGACGTGTACGCCGTGGGCGTGCTCGCGTACGAGGTGTGCACGGGCACGCTGCCCTTCCGTGGGGAGAACACCTTCGCCACGCTGCTGCAGCACGTGGAGGCCCGCGCGGAGCCGCCGAGCCGACGACGCCCCGAACTGGGCCTGCCCAGGGAGCTGGACGCGCTGGTGCTTCAGGCGCTCGCGAAGGAGCCGGCCGCGCGTCCCTCCATGGCGCGGCTGCGTACGGGACTGGAGGCCCTGAGGCCGACACGCCCACCGTCGTCCCCTCTCCCTCTGGGAGAGGGAAAGGGTGAGGGGGTTGGGCCATCGCGAGCGGAGCCCGGGGCTCCTGTTGCGCTGGACGCCGCCGTGGCCCGCGCGGACACGGTGGTGAAGCAGTCGGAGCGTGCGCGTCGCGGCGTCGGAGTGTGGACGGTCGCGACGGGCGTGGGGCTGGCCGCGGTGATGACGTTGGGCGGTGCGGCGCTCTTGATGCGGGGTACCGCACCGGTGCTGGGTGAGCTCGGTGCTGGGGACACTGTGGGGAATACGGTGTCCTCCAGCCCTCTCACCCCGCCCCTCTCCCAGAGGGAGAGGGGCGGGGTGACGCAGGGGGTTGCGGTGGTCGGGGCGCACGCAGAGGAAGCACGTGCTCACGCAGCTCCACGCATCGTCTTCGCCTCCGTCCCCTCCGGTGCCACCGTGCTGCGCGCCGGCCAGGTGCTCGGCGTCACGCCGCTGGACATCGACCGTCCCGCGGACACCGCGGGCCCCTGGCGCTTCGTCCTCGACGGCCACGCCCCCCTGCAAGTGGACCACCTGCCCGCAGACGCGCGGGTGGAGGTGGTCCTGAAGAAGCTTCCCGCACCGCGCGTCCGCAAACCCACGCCTGCGCCGGCTCCGATGGAGAAGGTGCAGAACCTCAAGCCCAACCCCTTCTGATGATGCCCTCCTGCTCCAGAACTCCGGCGCTGCTCGCCGCGCTGCTGCTGACCCTGGCCGGCACGGGCGCGCTCGCAGCCGACAAGCCCACCGCCGCCGCGCGCACCGCCGCACGCAAGGCCTTCGAGCGCGGCTCCGCCCTCTACCAGCAGGCCCGCTACGCCGAGGCCGCTGCCGCCTTCGAGGCCGCATACGAGGCCGTCCCCAACGGCGTCGTCCACTACAACCTGGGCCAGTGCTACGAGAAGCTCGGCGAGCTGGAGCGCGCCATCTCCTCGTACCGCGACTACCTGCGCGCAGTGCCCCGTGCCGAGGACCGCAACTCCGTGGAGACGCTGGTGTCCAACCTCGAGGCGCGCTGGGAGGCGCAGCGACGTCCGCAGGTGAGTGTCCGCACCGAGCCCGCAGGCGCGGCCGTGACGGTGGACGGCGTGACGCGCGGGCAGACACCATGGACGGCCCCGCTCGAGGTGGGCGCGCATCAGCTCCAGCTGGCGCGCGAGGGCTTCCTCTCCGTGCAGCGCTCGCTCGACGTGCGCGCCGGCGAGCCGGTGCAGCTGGAGCTGGTGCTGAGCCCCATGCCGGCGCCCACCGTCACCCGCACCGCGCACCCGCGCGTGTGGACGTGGGTGGCGCTGGGTGCGGCGGGAGCAGCGGCCGCGGGTGGACTGACGTACGGCCTCCTGGCACGCAACGACTCGCGGGCGCTGCTCGGCGGGACGCACGAGCAGGCCGAGGCCACGGCGCTGCGCGACTCGGCGCTGGCCCGCTCGCACACCGCCAACGTCCTCTACGGCGTGGCCGGTGCGGCGGCGGTCGCGGGTGGCGTCCTGTTCTTCGTCGAGGGGAGCTTCTGAGCATGCGCGCGTGGATGGGAGCAGTGGCCTTCTTGTGGCTGGGCTGCACGGTGCAGACGGTGGGCGCGCCGTGCGAGGACGACCTGCAGTGCCCCACCGGCCAGCACTGCAGCATCCTCGCCACCTGCAAGGAGGGAGCGCGGAGCGTCGAGCAGCTGGGTGAGTCCTGCACCCAGCTGATGGAGGAGCTGGTGGCGAGGGCCGGCGTCTGCCACGGCAGCCCGCGGGATGCATCCCTCCGTGCGGTGGACGCCAAGGGCATGTGCGCCTCGCTCCAGCGAAGCGTCGCGGAGGGCAGGCTGGACTTCGTCCCGGAGCAATTCGGGGCGTGTGCCCGCGCGGCGCGTGCGGCGGACTGCGCCATCGTCACCCACGTGGCGTGGGCGCGCGAGGGCCTCCTGGCCGTGTGCCCGGCGTTCGTCCCGAAGGTGGCCGGGGGCGCCGCGTGCAGCAGCAGCGCGGAGTGCGTGGACGGATGGTGCGACACGAAGAGCGCCTGCCCGGGCGTGTGCAAGCGCTACGTGCCCGCGGGCAGCCCGTGCACCGCACAGGACCTCTGTGCTCCGGGAAGCACGTGCGTCTCCGACGAGTGCCGCACGGACGCGAAGCTCGCCGAAGCCTGCCCGTTGTTCGGCGTGCAGTGCGCCGCGGACGCCTTCTGCGGTGATGGCTCCACGTGCGAGGCGAGGAAGACGTCGGGGGCCTGCACCGCGCGAGGGTGGGACGGTCACGCGGAGTGCGCGCTGGGCCACCACTGCGTTCCGGTGGACCCGCAGGCGGGCGCCGACTCGCCGCGCGAGTGCCGACCCGTCAAGGAGCTCGGGGAGACGTGCACGCCGGGTGCACACGAGTGTGGCGCGCTGCTCTACTGTGACGACGCGAGCCGCACCTGCCAGTCCTACCCCGGTGCCGGCGCAGCCTGCGGGAACCCGCAGCGGACCGGCGAGACGGTCGGCTGCCTGGGGACACAGTGCAGCGCAGCGGGGTGGTTCGAGAACGCGTGCCAGCCGTACCAGCCATCCGGTGTGGGTTGCCTCACAGACGACGCGTGTGGTCCCGGTGGCACTTGCCACGACTGGAAGTGCACTCCCTTCTGGTGCACACCGTGACCCGTCGTCCGGCGGCGAACGCGCGCAGCGATTCCACCGGATGAGCCAGGGGGCCCTGCGCATGAAAGGGCCCCATGGAATCCGACGACACCTACTCCATCGACCTGGGCGACCTGGACGCCCTGCAGGACACCTACTCCTGGATGCGGGAGCAGGGGCCCGTCGTCCGTGCATCCCTCGACATGGGAGGCGGGCAGCAACGCCCCTTCGCGGGCCTCTTCGTCACGCGCTACGACGAGGTGATTGCCACGCTGCTCGATGACCGCTTCTCGTCCGATTTCTACGCGACGATGAGCCCGGAGCAGCTCGCGATGCTTCCCCCGGTGGCAGCGGAGCTCCGCCCCATTGTGCGGAGCATCATCTCCGTAGACCCTCCGGACCACACGCGCCTGCGCAAGCTGGTGCAGCCGAGCTTCACGGCGCGCGCGATGGAGGCGCTCCGGCCGCGCATCCAGCGGATTGCGGACGCCCTGCTGGACACCGCCGAGCGCGAGGCCGCAGAGCGGGGTGAGCGGGCACCCGATCGGCACATGGACCTGATTGCAGCGTTCGCCTATCCGCTGCCGGTCACCGTCATCACCGACATGCTCGGCATCCCGCACGAGGACCGCGCGCGCGTGCGGGGGTGGACGGAGAACCTCTTCGAGGTGGACCGGCGTCAGGGCGGGCTGATGGACGAGGAGACCCGCGCCAAGCTGCAGGAGCTCATCACCTACCTGCGCGGCCTGTTCCACGCGAAGAAGGCGCAGCCGACGGACGACCTCATCAGCCAGCTCGTCCAGGCCGAGGAGGACGGCGACAAGCTCACCGAGGACGAGCTCGTGTCGATGGTCTTCATCCTCTACATCGCCGGACACGTGACGACGGTGAACCTGCTCGGCAATGGCGTGTTCGCGCTCCTGAGCCACCCGGACCAGCTGGCCAGGTTGAAGTCGGACCCGGCCCTGGCCAAGGGGGTCGTCGAGGAGACCTTGCGTTACTGGGGGCCGATTGACGTCATCGCCCGGCGTATCGCCAAGCAGGACTTCGAGCTCTTCGGAACGCCCATCCGGAGAGGGGAGGTCGCGATGGTGGGTCTGGCATCGGCCAACCGCGACCCGCGGCGATTTCCGGATCCGGACACGTACGACATCACCCGGGCAGACGCCGAGCGGAACGTCGCCTTCGGGAAGGGGATTCACGTGTGCCTGGGCGCACCGCTGGCGCGAACGGAGGGCCAGGTGGCCTTCGAGACGCTCTTCCGGCGCTTCCCGGAGCTTCGACTCGCGGTCCCCGTGGAGGACGTGCACTGGGGCAAGTCCTTCATTCGCGGGCTTGCCCACCTGCCAGTGCTGTTTTGACAGTCCTCGCCTCTCCCCAGCAGGGACTCAGCATCAGGGCCGGAGCTCGTCCGGTAATCTTGCCGTGCCGAGGCTCGCCTGCAGGAGCTCCACGACGCGCTCCGGCATTGCGTCCCGATTGTTGCGCGTCACCTCGAGGAGCTTCGTTCCTGGCCAGCGCCGCAGCTCCGCCATGAAGCCCCCTCCGCGCAGCGAGACCGTGGCGAGCAGCGGGACAGGTGCAGCGAGGAGTTGCCGCATGGCTTCCTCGAACGCTGTGGAGAGGCACTCCATCTTGCCGACTTCATCCACGACGTAGAGCGCCACCGCCGGGTCGAGCGCGAGTGCAGGGAGGGCCACGGACTCGAAGGCTTGAAGGTCCACGGCGTAGCGTCCTACGCGAGGTCCGCCCGTGCTGCCTGTCCGCGCGAGCTTGCCCAGGCGCCCGTCCCACGTCCGGACGTGAAAGCCCGTGCGGCCGTGCGCTCCTCGCGCCTCCTCGCTGAGAAAGCCGGAGATGTCGAGGCCGGGGAGTCGCGCGACGACTTCGCGGACCACCGTCGTCTTGCCCACCCCGGGGACTCCGGTGAGCAGGATGCGGGGAAGCGCGGTCATGGCACAGCCCCCTCACCCTGTCCCTCTCCCAGGGGGAGAGGGGAGTGGGGGGCCGTCACCGCTTGGCCCCTGTCACGTGCCACCCCACACGTCAGCGACGTAGCGCTGCTTCGCCGTGAGCTCCGCGAGCCACGTCTCCGCCTCCTGCGCGCCCTTCCCCGTCTGCGCGCAGTAGAGGTCCGCGAACGCGGCGCGCACTCCCTTGGCCATGTGTCCTGCCTCGCCGCACACGTACACGATGGCGCCCTGCTCGAGCAGCGCCCACACCTGCGACTGGCTCGCGCGCAGCCTGTCCTGCACGTACACCTTCCCCTGGCCCTCCAGCCGCGAGAAGGCGCACTGCAGCTCCGTCACTCCCTGCGCCGCCATCAGCCTCAGCTCGTCCTCGTACAGGAAGTCCGCTTGCGGGCTGCGACACCCGAATACGAGCAGAGACGGCCCGAGCGTCCGCCCCTGCGACTTGAGCACCGCCCGCTCCTGCAGGAAGCCGCGGAAGGGCGCGAGCCCGGTGCCCGCGCCCACCATGATGATGGGAATGGCCGGGTCCTTCGGCGGACGGAAGGGCGTGCTCGGGTCCCGCACGAAGCCGAAGACGAAGCTGCCCAGCGGACGCGCCGCCAGGTAGCTGGAGCACACGCCCCGGTAGCGCCCATCACCCCCTCGCGCGGGCGAGTCCACCACGCCCACGGTGATGCTGCAGTGGCGCGGGTCCACCAGCGGCGAGGAGGAGATGGAGTAGTAGCGCGGACGCAGTGCCGGGAGCATCTCCAGGTACACGTCGAAAGGCAGCTCGCAGCTCGGGTGTGCCTCCAGCACGTCCAGCAGCGAGCGGTGTGGCTCGAGTACCCGCTCCCGGTAGCGCGCCACGCTTGCCTCGTCGTCACCGGAGCAGGACAGGAGCGCATCCCGCTCCGCACCGTCCCGCGTGTGCTCGGCCAGCACCCCGAGCTGCGGCCGCGTCGCCGCGTCCTGCAGCTCCACGTACTGCGCGACCAGGAGCGTGAGGGCCACGGGCTGTTCGATGGGCAGCACCGTCTTTCCGCCCACCGCATCGTGCACCTTCACGCGCGCATCCCCCGTCAGCTGGAAGCGTTGCAACACGCGGCCCACCAGCTCGAGCGGGTTGTGGGGGATGACGCCCAGGTGGTCCCCCGCGTGGTACGCGACACCCGCCGGCAGCTCCAGCTCGATGTGCCGCGTGGAGCGCTCCGATGGCGTGGGCCCCTCCTTGCGCTGCAGCTCGCGGTTCGCGTGCAGTCGCATCGCGAGCGCGCCGAAGCTGGACACGAAGGGGTTTGCTATAGGCTCGGGCAGCACCTCCACCCGGTAGCGTGGGCCTCGACGCGCCTCCACGGCCGCGGGCACCTCCAGCTTCAGCGCCGTGGAGAGCACGTTCCACAGCTCCTCCTCCCACGCACGGAACGCCCCGTCGATGTCCCCCTTCGCGTCCCCCACCCCGCGTGGACAGAGCCGCTCCGCCCCGTGGGATGCGAGCTCCGTGTCGATGAGCGTGGGGATGGACTGGTAGGTCTGCGCCCAGTCCCGGTGACCGCAGCCGAAGACGGCGTAGCGCACGCCCCCGAGCGCCGCGGCGGACAGCGCGCCTCCCTTCAGCCACCCGCAGAAGCGCTCTGCGTTGTCCGGGGGCGCGCCGTTGTACGACGCCGACAGCACCACCAGCGCGCCCTGACGGGGCAGCCGGTCTACATGCTTGTCGAGCTGCGCCACCTCCGCACGGAAGCCGCGCAGGCGCGCGTCCTCTCCCAGCTGGCGTGCAAAGGCTTCGGTGGTGCCCAGGTTGGAGCCGTAGAGCACCAGGAGCGGCGTGTGGTGCAGCGCGGGCCCCGTCTTCGCACCCGGTGCGGCCGTGGGTTGCTCGCCACCATTCCCTCCCCTCGCTTCCCTCGCCTCGAGCGGTGCCGTCGGCCCGTCTCCGCCGCGTGCGGCCGGCGCAGGCCCTGGCCCTGGCCCTGGCCCTGGCCCTGGCCGCGAAGGAACTACGGGCCTCCCCGTCCGCGCGTGGCGCTCGTGGCGAGCACGCACCCGCATCGGGAAGTCCGCTGGCTTGAGGGTGAGCGCCTGGCGAATCTTCAGCCGGTAGCGCGTGTGGTCCACCAGCTCGAAGCGCTGCAGCATCTTGCCAACCGCCAGCGTCGCCTCCTGCATGGCGAATTGCCGCCCGATGCACGAGCGCTGCCCGGTGCCGAAGGGCTTGAACGCGTTGACCGGCCGCTTCTCCTCCGCGTCCGGGCTGAAGTTGTCGGGGTCGAACTGCTCCGCCCTGTCACCCCAGACGGCGGGGTCCCTGTGCAGCATGGCGACGAGCACCACCAGCTGCTGCTCGGGGGTGATGACGTACCTGCCTCCGATGACCGTGCGCTGCAGCGCGTACCGGCGGAAGAATGGGACCGGTGACCACAGCCTCAGCGACTCCTTGAGCACCTGCCCCACGTAGACGAGCTGGTCCATCTGCTGGGCGGTGGGCGGAGCATCCACGTCGTCGCCCAGCACCCGGTCCACCTCCTCGCGGGCGCGCGTGAGCACCTTCGGATGCGCCAGCAGCGCCGCGAGCGCGAAGGACAGGAGGCTGCTCGTCGTCTCGTGGCCGGCGATGAGGAAGGTGATGATCTGGTACCGGATGTTGACGTCGTCCAGCCTGTCCCCGGACGCGCGGTCCACGCCGTGCAGCATGGCGTCCAGGAGGTCATGCACCGCCGGCCCGTCCCCGTGGCCGCGCTGGCGCTCCCGGATGATGGTGTCGACGAAGCCATTGATGTCGTCGATGTTCTCGCGAAAGCGCCTGTGGGCACGCACCTTGAGCGACTCCCGGACCGGCAGGCGCTGGCTCGCGCGCTGCGACTCCGCGAGCACACTCGCGATGCTGGCCACCAGCGGGTGCTCGCTCTCGCGGTAGAAGGAGTTGAGGCGGTAGTTGAAGCCGCACAGCCCGATGGTGTCGAGCGTCAGACGCGTCATGTCCCCGGGGACGTCGATGTCCTCGTCCGGGTTGAGCCGCTCCCACTTCCGGAGCATCTCCTCGCAGACGTCCCACATCTGAGGCAGGTAGCCGCGGATGGCCTGGATGCCGAAGCTCGGCATCAGGATGTTGTGGGCCTTTCTCCAGTTGGGCTCGTGCGTCGCGGCCGTGAAGAGCCCGTCCCCGGCGAGCTGGCGTGGCGCCCCCGGCCCGCTCCGGAGCGCCTTGTCGAAGCGCGTGTCGTCGCAGACCTCGTCCACCAGGGCATGGCTCGAAAGGACGATGAGCTGCGTGCGCCGGGGCATCTTCAGCGCGTAGATGGGGCCATACTGCCGCGCGAGCTCCATGTAGCGCTCGATGGGGAAGTCCGAAGCGACGTCGCGCAGGTTGCCGACGAGCGGGAGCGCGGGCGGATGCGGGATGGACTCCAGCACCGGAGGGGTGGACATGGTGGGCGCCTCCTGCGGGTGAAGCCTGCATCGCAGCGAAGCAGCCCACACGGAGGGCGCGCGATGGGGCCGCGGGGCTGAGGGAATGCTCCGGACACTGTCGGGTATCCGCAAATCCAAGCCGGCGGAACCTCACACGAGCGTCACTCCCTCGCGACGCGTCGGCGCGGCGGCCCTGACCGAGTGGTGGTTGCTCGCACAAGGTGCCCACGCCGCTTCGTTGCACCTCAAGCCCTCAGCACGCGAGGTCCGCCATGCGCAGCACCCTCTCACACACGCGCTACATGCTCGTCGGGAGCGCCCTCCTTGCGCTCACTGCCTGCGGTCCCGTCCCCGAGGACGCCACGGGACCGGAGGTGGTGGCCACCGAATCACTGGAGCTGAAGGGCGGCGTGCCCAACGCGCGGACAAAGCCCGCGGACTGGTGCGGGACGCGCGAGCTGTCCGACTTGGAGAAGGAGGACGTGGAGCGTCACGTGGCGTCTCGCCTGGCCCAGGCGGGGAAGCCGGGCGGGCCCTCCACGGCCGTCACGGGCGGCACCATCAACGTCTACTTCCACGTCATCAACCAGGGCTCCGGCGTCTCGAACGGCGACCTGAGCACCGCGATGATCAACGACCAGATGGCCGTCCTCAATGCTGCGTACGCACTCTGGGGCTGGAGCTTCAACCTCGCGGCCGTCACCCGCACGACCAACGCCACCTGGTTCAACTCCTGCAACTCCAGCGGCCCGGAGAACGCGATGAAGTCCGCGCTGCGCCAGGGAACCGCGGACGACCTCAACGTCTACAGCTGCAACCCGGGCGGCGGGCTGCTCGGCTGGGCCACGTTCCCGAGCTCCTACGCGGGCAACCCCACCTACGACGGCGTCGTCATGCTCCACAGCTCGGTGCCGGGTGGCTCGGCGACGCCATACAACGAGGGCGACACGGCGACCCACGAGGTCGGCCACTGGATGGGCCTGTACCACACGTTCCAGGGTGGCTGCGGCAAGCAGGGTGACCTCGTGTCCGACACGCCGGCCGAGAAGTCTCCTGCGTTCGGCTGTCCGGTGGGTCGTGACACCTGCCGCGCCGCGGGGCTCGACCCCATCGAGAACTTCATGGACTACTCGGATGACGCCTGCATGTACGAGTTCACCGCAGGCCAGGACGCGCGCATGGACGCGCAGTTCACCGCCTACCGTCTGGGCAGCTGACGCGAGGCACGCCGCCTACGCCATAGCACGAGGGCCGCGAGGCCGGCCGCGACCGAGCCACCCGCCGCGGCACATCCATCGGCTCCCTCCCCCGCCGGGCCCGGCGTCACTCCAGTCGGAGGCGTCGTCCCACCCGGAGGCGGCGTCCCACCCGGAGGCGGCGTGCCACCGGGCGGAGTCGTCCCATCGCTCGCGTTCACCGTCACTGTCACGACCTGCGTGGCCACCTGGCTCCCACGCTTCGCCTCTACCTGCACGGGATAGGTTCCGGGCGCGTCGAAGCGACGGCTCACCTGCGTGCCGCTGAACGTCTCGCCCGGGCCGAACGTCCACGTGACGGACGCATCCGCCGGCTGCACGTCGGTGATGAAGAGCACGTCCAGCGGTGCGTTGCCCTGCGCGGGCTCGGCGGCGGCCGTCAGCTGCACGGGGGTCTCCTCGGCGTACGGCTTCACGAGCGTGAAGCTGTCGTGCACGCCGCCGTCCCCGCCAATCATGCGGGCCTCCATCCTGTCCCCCTTCACCCGCACGTCCAGGTAGCCCACGTGCTGGTTGTCCCGCTTCGCGCTCCACGGCGACACGGGCTGGGTGAACTCCCGCTCCTCCGCGCCGTTGCCCACGACGACGTAGGTGATGCCGTGCGTGCCATCCGGCGCGACCTGGGTGCCCAACATGGGCTTGCTGCGCTCGTAGAGGTGGTCGTCTCCGGAGAGGACGAGGTCCACGCCGTTCCGCTCGAAGATGGGAATGAGCCTGTCGCGCAGCGCGACGTTCTCAGGGTGCCCCTGCGGGTCGCCGTACTTGCCACCCGAGAAGAGGGGGTTGTGGGAGATGACGACCTTCCAGTGCGCCTTGCTGGCCCTGAGGTCGCTGTCGAGCCAGGTGAACTGCTCCTCGATGTTGCACTCGGGGTTGTTCGTCTCCCCCACCAGGCAGATGGAGTCGAGCACCGCGACGTGCACGTTGCCCCAGTCCACCGAGTAGTAGCGCTCCGTTCCGCGGGGGTTGTTGGCGGGGAGGACGAAGTTCTTCAGGGAGGTCGCGAGGTCGTCCGCGTAGTAGTCGTGGTTGCCGAAGGCGGGAAACACGGGCACTTCGGTGAAGAGCGCCCCCATGGGCTCGAGGAAGTTGTTGGTGAACTCCGTCTCGTTGCCGTCGTCGTAGATGTTGTCGCCGACGGTGAAGAGGAGGTCCGGGCGCTGCGCAAGTATCTGCGCCGCCACCGAGCTCTGCGCCGCGGTCCCCTTGCCGAAGTCACCGATGGCGCCGAAGTGCACGTCGCCGCTGCCCGGAACGGGTGCGGTGCGAAAGCGCTTCTCCGGCTCGAGCACTGCGCCGCACGCCTCCACGGTGTAGCGGTACTCGGTCCCCGGCTTCAGGCCCGTGAGTCGGATCTCGTGCTGGGCCTGGGCCTGAGGGGACGAGGCCACCTGCTCGGCCTCCGTCCCGGCGGCATAGCGCACCTGCGCCGGACAGGCAGTGTCCGCTCTGAAGACCACCACGGCGCTGTCCGGGGTGACGAGCTGAAGGTAGGGCCGGTTGATGGCCTTGGCTGCCTGGGCGCTCCCGGCTGCCAGGAGCACGACGGCGAGAGCGACGGCGAGACGGCCAGGGCACCTGCTCCGTCTCGAGGGGGGACGCGTCGGTGTGGGAGCCATGCCTCGCAACGTAGGAAGGTGACGAGGGGCCATCCACCAGCGGTCATTCCCCTGCACGCCCCGAGTGCGACCGGACCCCTGGAGCCTGCTCGTCGAGCGCGGTGAATGCGCCGGCGCGCCTGCCGCCCGTGCCGCGGTCGAGTAGGGGCTGTTCGCACCCGGTGTGGTACCGTCGCGTGGCTTCGATAGGCCCGGCCACGCCAGGCCTCACGCCAATACACACACACCGGGATGGAGCCGATGGCCATCAATCTCCCCTCACCGTGGCGCTGGCCGCGGCGCATTCTCATGGGCCTCGTGGGCCTGCTGTTCGCGCTGACCGCGGGCCTCTGGATGTTCCTCCGCGGAAGCCTTCCCCAGCTGGAGGGCGAGGTGACCGTGGCCGGGCTCGCGGCGCCCGTGCGCGTCACCCGTGATGCCCAGGGCGTTCCCGTGCTCGAAGGGAAGGACAGGCTGGACCTGGCCTACGCCACGGGCTACCTGCACGCGCAGGACCGCTTCTTCCAGATGGACCTGCTCCGGCGTGTGGCCGCGGGTGAGCTGTCCGGCCTTGTGGGTGCCGCGGCCCTCGACACCGACCGCGGGCACCGCTTCCACCGCTTCCGCGCCCGCGCCGAGTCCGTCCTGAAGACGCTCGCGCCCGCCGAGCTCGCGGTGCTGGAGCGCTACGCGAGCGGCGTCAACGCAGGCCTGGCCGCGCTGTCGAGCCGCCCCTTCGAGTACGGCCTGCTGATGACCGCGCCCGAGCCGTGGCGTCCCGCGGACACCCTCCTGGTGGTCTGGGCGATGTACTTCGACCTGCAGGGCAACCTGGAGCGGCGTGAGCTCGCGCGCGGCTGGCTCAAGGAGCATGCGACGCCCGAGCAGCTCGCCGTCCTCCTTCCGGACGCCACGCGCTTCGACGCTCCGCTCGACGCCGCCGAGGTGAGCGCGACGGGCGCGCCGACCGCCGTCCCGGCCCAGGCGCCGGAGTGGTTCGGCAAGGCGGGTGACACGAAGCTTGCGGCGCTGGAGTTCCGCACCTCCGTCGGCAGCAACAACTGGGCGGTGGCTGGAAGCCGCACGCGTCACGGCAGCGCCATCGTGGCGGACGACATGCACCTGGGCATCCGCCTTCCCCACATCTGGTACCGCGCCGTGCTGCAGTACCCGGACGCCGCGGGCAAGCAGCGCCGCGTCGCGGGCGTCACCCTGCCGGGCGCGCCCTTCGTCGTGGTGGGCAGCAACGGCCGCGTCGCCTGGGGCTTCACCAACAGCTACGGCGACTACCTGGACCTCATCGAGCTCG
>JAKEEX010000179.1 GCA_022616315.1 Myxococcaceae bacterium | reverse complement strand
TTCCGGTGGGGCTCGAGGCGGCCACGCGAATGGAGCCTCCGTGCAGGGCCATGACGCGACGGCAGAGGGCGAGGCCCAGGCCGCTGCCGCGCACCTCGAGGTCCGGCCCCTTCAGCCGGTAGAAGTCGCCGAAGACGGACTCCCACGCCTCCTCCGGGATGCCGATGCCGTTGTCCGCGAGGAGCAGCGTGGGCCGGGGCCGGGCGTGTGCCGTCAGGGACAGCCTCACCGGGCGGCGCGTGTTGTAGGCGCACGCGTTGCGCGCGAGGTTCCCGAGCACCAGGCGCAGGAGGGATGGGTCGGCCTCGAGCTCCAGCTCGTCCGCCTCCACCGTCAGCTCCACGTCCGCGGGCAGGGTGGCCAGGTCCGCGCGGAGCGTGGCCAGGATCTCCTCCAGCCGCACGCGCGTCAGGTGCGGCCGCCAGCGCCCCTTCTCCAGCCGGTTGTAGGAGAGGATGTTCTCCACGAGGAAGGAGAGGTCCTCCACCTCGCGCACGATGCGCGCCGGGTAGTCGCGCGCGTCGGGGTGGGTGCCCAGTCGGTTCTCGAGCGTCTCCGCGAGCAGCCGGATGGAGGCCAGAGGCGTGCGCAGCTCGTGGGAGACGGTTGCCACGAAGTCGCTCTTGAGGGCCAGGAAGCGGTGCTTGCGCCGCTGCGAGAGGAGCGTGAGCGCCAGCAGCGCGAGGGCGAGCACACCGCACGCGGCGACGAGCAGGCTCTTGAGCCGGTAGCGCGCCTCCAGCTCGTGCTCGGCGCTCGTCCAGGCAGGGAGCTCGACGGGGAGACGCACCTGCTCGAGCGGCACGAGTGCCCCGGCTGCGACGTGCAGGCGCACGCGCGCCTCCGTGCCGACGAGGCGATTGCGGCGCAGCTCCTCCTCCACCTCCGCCGCCACGGCCAGCGGGTCCACCGCCACCCCGCGCACGTCGTCCCCGTGCGGCTCCACGTACCAGCGACCACCCACGAGCGCCGGTCCGTCCAGCTCCGGGGGAAACACCAGCGCCCCCACCGCGGGGTCCTGTGCACGCGCGAGGAGGTCGTCGTGTGGGACGCCCACGCGTGACGAGAGCTCGGCCAGGCGGGTGAGCAGGAACCCGAAGTCGGCGCGGGTGAGGCGTCCACGCCGGGCGAGCAGCGCACGCTGCAGGCCCCCTGTCGGCGCGTCCTTCCCGTCCGGCCCGCCGCGCACCATGGCGCGCACGCGCGAAGGTGGCAGCACGCGCGAATCCGCGAGCCGCTCGACGAGGTAGAGCAGCAGCGGCAGCTCGTGGTCGGCGCGGATGGGATTTGCATCGCTGAAGCCGGCGAACGCCTGGAGCACGGCCTCGACGAGCGCTGCGTCGCGCCGGGCGAGCGCAGCCTCCACCTGGCGCACCAGCGTCACCCGCCCGCCCCACGCGGTGGGCCCTTCACGAGCGCTTCCCGTGCGCAGCGACTCGTAGCGCGCACGGGCCGGGGCGCCCTCTCCCGCTGCCGCCTCGACCTTGCGCGGCAGGAGCTGGACGCCCTGCTCGCGCAGATAGAGCTCTGCGTCGGAGGCGAGGGGGTCGCGCCGCGCCGCCTCGAGCGCCGGGAGTGCCCGCGAGAGTCGCCGCGCCAGCGCCTGACGGAAGGCCTCTTCGGCCACCTGTTCCAGGGACGCGCGCCGCGTGCGCAGGGCGGTGCGCGCATCGTCCCGCTCGTGGGCGAAGATGCGCTGCAGGCTCACGAGCCCCCAGCCCAGGGCCAGCAGGCCGACACCGACGGTGAGAAGCGTGGGCAGGAGGCGTCGGAGCATCTCGTCCTGGCGACAAGCTGATGCGCGAAGCGGGGGGAAAGTCCACCCCTCGAGGCAATCGAACCGCCCACCCGCTCCCTCTCCCTCCAACTTCCCCTCTCCCTCCGGGAGAGGGACTTCGGTGCGGGGAAGCGGACGAAGCCGTGTTCCACCGTCAGCGAGGGAGCCTCAGTCGCACGTTGAAGACGTAGCCCACACGCACCGGCTGCCCCTGGAAGGTCGCGGGTGCATACCGGTGGGTGGCGAAGGCGGACAGCACGGCTCCGTCCATGTAGGGCAGGCCCTTGAGGACTCGGCAGTCCTCGAGCACTCCCGAGGTCGCCACTACGCACTTCACGATGAGCATGCCCTCCACCTCGGCCGTGAGCGCGTCGCGGGTGTAGCGTGGGTCGTCCCCCGAGAGACGCACGGGGCGTGTCATGCCCGGGCCGAATTCGTAGTCGACTTCCCGTCTCCCTGCGCCTTCGCCCACGTGCGGCCCGCCGTCACCCCCCGGGCCGGGTGGGCCGATGGCAGCGTCGTCCGACGCAGACGCGGCGTCCGTGAAAGGCGCGTCGTCCTCCAGCACGGGCGGCGCGGTGGGTGCGTCCACGAGCGGAGGCGGAACGGCCCGTGGTGCGACGAGGGTACGCGGCGGCTTCGTGCGGCGTTGCTGCGCTGCCGGCTTCGCCTCCGGCGTCCGATGCGAGTTCCCGGGGGCCGGCCCTCCGCGCGGGGGCAGGAGCATCACCAGCGGAGGGTCGGGCGGCTTCTGCGTTGTCGGAGTGAGCGCCGGAAGCACCACGAGCGCTCCCACCAGCCCCACGTGCGCGAGCGAGGACAGCACCGTGCCTGCGAGAAGTCGACGTCCCTGCTGCTGCCGTCCCATGACCGCGTCGAACATGCGTGCACCCTCCTGGCGCCCGGATGGGCACCTCCGTCGGGCGAAGCGCAGTGGCACGTCCGCGTGGCCGTGGTCACCGTCACCTCGCAGTCAGGAGGTGTACCGGGATGGGAATGCGCGATGGCCCCGGGAGGGCCATTGTTCGGTCATGAGATGGTCATGCGGGTGGCGCGGGGACCCAGCTTCGCAGCGGCCCCCTCACCCCGCCCCTCTCCCGGAGGGAGAGGGGATGTCGCTCAGCGGCTCGCGGCCTGCGAGAGGGCGCGGTGCACGGCCTCGAGCGCCTTGCGCGCCTCGATGAGCTCCGCGCGCTCGGCGGTGAGGTCCGCCACCTGCCGCGCCAGCGTGTCACGCTCGGTGGTGAAGGCGTCCACCGTGCGGCGCAGCGACGAGGCCTCTTCGCGTGACGCCTCCAGCTCCGCGGCCAGCCGCTCCTCTTCCGCGAGGCTGTCCGAGAGCGCCTGCTCGCGCTTCTGGATCTCCTCCTTGAGGCGCCCCTGCTCCCCTGCCGCCGAGTCCAGGCTCTGCCGGTACTCCTGCAGCGACAGCAGCGCCTCGTCGCGCTCGCCCTCGAGGGCCGCGAGCTCGCGCTCCAGGTCCGCCAGCAGCTTCGCGCGCGTCTCCATCTCCGCGGAGAGGCGCCGCGCCTCGTCCATGCGGAGCCGCGCCTCCTCGGTGGCCTTCTCCGCCTGACGCCGCGTGCTCTCCAGGTCGTGCGTGAGCGACAGGTTGAGCGCCTTCACGCGCGTCAGCTCGGCCTGGAGCGTGGTGATGCGCTCCACCGCCTTGACGCCCGCCTCCGCGGACGTCGGTGGGAGCGGCTCCGGGCGCGGATTCTCGCGCACGGACTTGAGGCGCTCCTTGAGGCGCTCGCGCCGCACCTGCGCCTCCTGCAACAGCTCGTCACCTGAGGATGCCGCAGCAGCCTCGACACCCGCCTCATTCTTCCCGGGCACCACGTGCGCCTCCATCACGGTCCGCGCGGGCGTGGGCTCGGGCACCGCGAGCGCCACGGGCGACGGGGCCGCGCTCAGATGCAGCACCGCCGCGCGCGGCGTCGTGCCACCCGGCTCGACCACGCGTGCGACGAGCGACTCGGGCATCGGTTCGGCCGAAGGCGGCGCGGCGGGCGGCAGCGAGGTGTGCGAGAGCGCCTGCTGCAGCGCCTCGGACATGGACTGCCGCGGCGCGCGTGCCGCGTTCACCCGCGCGCGCACCTCTCCGACGAGCTCCGCCGCCTCCTCCGCGGACGCCACTCCGTCGAGTGGATTCCCCAGCTCCGCCCCGGTCTCCTGCGCATCCTCCACCACCCCGCTCAACGCCCCGAGACGCACCCGGGGCTTCGCGCGGGAAACGTTCTGTTCAAAGGCCTTCTTCATGGGAGGAGCGCCTGCGCAAGGGAATGGGTGGGAATCAACCGGCCTGCTTCGCGCGGACGGCAGCGGCGCCCGCCGTCAGCCGCTTGAGCACCTCGGTGATGAGCGCCTGGATGTCCTCCGCGCCCTTGCTGTCCGGGTCGAACGCGAAGACCGGTTTGCCCTCGCTGGAGGCCTGCGCGAACTTCGTGCACTGGCGCACCATGGTGGGGAGGAGGAACTCCGAGTAGTGCGTCTGCAGCGCCTCCACCGCCTCCTTCGCCAGCTTGAAGGTGGCGTTATAGGAGTTGATGACGATGAAGACGTTGTCGAGCATGTGCTGCAGGTCCTCCTCGAGGCTCTGCACCGTCTCGAAGAGCAGCTTCAGCCCGTGGAACGACAGGAAGTCCGGCAGCACGGGGACGAAGAGGTCGTCCGCCGCCATCAGCGCGTTGAGGTTGAGCAGTCCGAAGGACGGCGGCGCGTCGAACACGACGACGTCGTAGCGCCCCTCGATGTCCTTGAGCGCGTTGCGCAGCTTGTACTCGCGGCCCGACATGGGCATGAGCGCGAGGTCCACCGTGCTCATGCCGAGGTTGGAGGGGATGAAGTCCAGGTTGGGCAGCTGCGACTTCTGCACCACCTCCGGCACGGGCGTCTTGCGCACCAGCACGTCGAGAAGGGTGCGCGGGAAGTCCTCGCCCTCGAAGCCGAGGCACTTGGTGGCGTGGCCCTGGCTGTCCAGGTCCACCAGCAGGACGCGGTAGCCCAGCTCCGCCAGCCGGTACGCATAGGACGTGGACAGGGACGTCTTGCCCGTGCCGCCCTTGAAGTTGAGGAAGAGCTGCTTGCGCTGGCCCACGGAGGGCGGGCGCCGCCCGAGCCGTCCCCGGAGCTCCCAGAGCTCCACGGCGGAGTAGGAGTCCTTCTTGAGCGCCGCGGCGAGAGCCTTCGGCGTCACACCGAGGAGCGCTGCAGCGGACTTGGCGGTGTAGCTGGGCGGGGACATGGGCGACTGCAGACCTTCATACGTCAAGCGAGAAAGACTTTGGAACCACGCCGCACCGCGTGGCCGCGGGCGCAGAGGAGGTCCACCACCCCGTCCACCACGTCGAGGCTGGCTCCGGTGTTGCGCGAGAGCTCCTGGGGGGTGCGGCCCCGGAGCGCGAACCGGAGCTCCGTGACGAGCGAGGTCGCGAGGGCCTCGTTCGGCGCGGGCGCGACGGCCACCGCCACGCTCCGCATGCCTACCGCACTCGTCCCTCCCGTGGAAGCCGGGTGCGGCGCCATCGCCGAGGCCACGGTGATGGCGCGTGGTGGGGCCGGCGCCGGCCGGGGTGTCGCAGCGGGCACCTGGCGCGGAGAGGACGGAGCCACGACTGAGGGAGCACGCGCCGTCGCGAGTGTGGGACCAGGGGCCGCTACGGGTGTGGAAATGGAGGCCCGGCTCTCACCTGCAGCGGGGCGTGCAGCCTGCACCGGATTCGAGGGCAGGCCCGCGAGGCGGCGGATCTCCCGGCGGCGCTGCACGTCATCCAGGTGCACCATGCCGCTGACGTCCGTCCCGAGGATGCGCGAGAGGCTCTGCGCCGCGGCCAGCCGCACCTTGGGCTCGCGGTCCCGGAGCAGCTCGAGCAGCAGCAAGCGCGCGCGCTCCCCGCTCGTGGCACCGAGCGCGAGCGCCGCGAGCCCGCGCACCTCCGGGTCCACGTCTTTCACGGCCTCCTCGCCCAGCTTGAGCGCCGCCTCCTCCTCGAGGCCGAGCGCGAGGAGGCTCGCGCGACGTCGCACCGAGCGGTCCGGGTCCTTCACCGCCGCCGACAGGTGAGGAGCCGCCTGCGCCGGGTCCAGCGTCAGGAGCGTCTTCAGCGCCGCGATCCGCACCTCCGGAGCACGGGCGCTCAGGAGCGGCTGCACCACCGCCGCACCCGAGGCGCTCGCCACGGAGGCGAAGGCGGCCAGCAGCGCCACCTGCACCGTGGGCTCGCTCTCCGTGTGCAGCGCAGCGGCGAGCGCGGGCGCGGCGGCAGCCTGGCCCAGCGCCTTGAGCCGCTCGGCGGCGCGCATGCGCGCAGGCCCATCCAGCGCGCCCAGCTCCCGCACCGAGAAGTCGAAGAGCGTCTCTTCCGTGCGCGGCACGGACGCATCCTGGCCACTCAGCACACGCAGCTCGTCGGGGTGCACCTTCAGCCGCCCCTCCTGGAGGAGTCGCTCGGCGTGGCGCGCCACGGGAGAGAGCGAAGCCTCGCTGCTCACCTCACGCGCGCGGGGCGGACCCGATGGACCCCTCTCCCCCCGGGAGTGGGACGCGGTGAGGGGGATGTCCGAACCAGGCTGCCTTCCCTTCCCTGCCGCCGTGATGGGGAGCTGAGGCTTCTCCATCCCATCGCGCGCCATCACCTCGCCCCGCAGCGTGGAGATGAAGCTGGCCAGGTCGAAGTCCACTCCGCCCTCGCCCATGGCGTGGTGAATCTGGCTGGCCTCGAGCAGCTTCGCCATCATCGCGGTGCGCTCGCGCTTGCTGGCGTCGTGCACCCGGAGGGCCTCCTCGCGCTCGCCCTGGGCGCGCTGGAGCCGGACCTCGAGCCCCGCGAGCTCCCGCCGCAGCTCCACCTCGCCATGACGCGCCGCGTCCAACTCGGTGCGCAGCCGGGAGAGCTCCTCCCGGGCTGCCTGCAGCTCCCCCTGGAGCTGCTCGGAGCGGGCCTCGAAGTACACGATTTTCTCGAGTGCGCTCTTGAGGAGCACGTCCGGCCGTTCATCGGGCATGAGGGCCCTCGCGGAGAGGCCGGGCACCCTACCGTAACGCATTTGGGAAGGTAAGCCCCTGGATTCAGGAGCTTTTTCCACAGCTGAACAGGCGCTCAGTTGAACCCGCTCACGGGCTCGATTTTCCGGCTCCGAACAGATGGTCCCGCCCGCGTGACACAGCGTGGGAACGTCGCTGGCACCCCTCCGTCACACCCACCCCGGGAGGGCGAAGCGCTAGAAGGGGGAGCGCATGGACCCCTCGCCCCTGCCCCCTTCCCGCTCACGCCAGGTGCGCCGCGTGCTCGCCGCCATCCTGGCCGCCAACTGGGCGGTGGCGCTCGCCAAGCTGGGCCTCGGCATGTGGAGCGGCAGCGCCTCGGTGACAGCGGACGGGCTGCACTCCTTCATCGATGGGGGCTCCAACGTTCTGGGGCTCGTGGCCATGTCCGTGGCGGCGCGCCCGGCGGACGCGGACCACCCCTACGGCCACGGCAAGTTCGAGGCGCTGGCGAGCCTCGCCATCGGAGCCATGGTGGGCACGGGCATGCTGGAGCTCGGACGCATGGCGCTGGACGCCCTGCTCCACGACACGCACCCGCGCGTGAGCGCCGGCATGGTGGGCGTGATGGTGGCCACGCTGGTGGTCAACGTCGTGACGACGCGGGTGGAGCACCACTACGGGCAGAAGCTGAACAGCCCTCTCCTGCTGGCCGACGCGCGCCACACGCTCTCCGACGTCTTCGTCACGCTCGCGGTGCTGGCCTCCCTGGGCCTCGTGTGGCTCGGGGTGCCGCGCGCGGATGGTGCCGTGGCGCTCGGGGTGCTCGGCATCGTCGCGTGGGTGGCGTGGGGCATCATCCAGCAGGCGGTGGGCATCCTCTCGGACACCGCGCGGCTGGACCCATCGGAGGCGGCGCGCGTGGCGCTCGGCGTGCCGCGCGTGCTCGCGTGCCGGGGCGTGCGCAGCCGCGGCATGGAGGACGCCGTCTACGTGGACCTCGTCATCGAGGTGGACCCGGGCCTCTCCACCGCGGACGCGCACGAGGTGGCGCACGCGGTGGAGCAGGCGCTCATCGCACACCGTCCCCAGGTGGTGGACGTGGTGGTGCACGTGGAGCCGGCGCGAGCTGCCACCCTTGCCACGGGGTGAGTGGCCCCCGCCGGGCTCCTCTTCCTACGGCGAGTGCCAGAGGCCGGAACTCGGTAGGGTCCACGTCGCCGTCGCCGTCGCCGTCGCCGTCAACGTCAACGTCAACGTCAACGTCAACGTCAACGTCAACGTCAACGTGGACGTGGACGTCAGGTCCTACTTCTTCGCCTTGGACGACTCGCCCTTGGCGGCCGCCACGTCGCCGAACACGGCCTTCATGTCCACGGCGGGCTTCTTCGCCTTCGCGAGCTGCTCGTTGATGGCCTTCAGCAACTTGCTGCGCACCTTCACGGGCACGGGGCGGTCCGCCATCGCGTTCTTGAAGTGGCTCGCGCCGAAGCCACGGCCGCGCGGCGGCTTGGCGATGCCGGCGTCCGCGTAGCTCTTGTCCTTCGCGGTGCGGCGCTTGTTGGCGCGCTTCTGGCTGAGCACGCGCCCCTCGAGGCTCTGCGCCTCCAGGCGCGTGGAGGTGCGCAGGACCTTCTTGGGGTCCAGGCCAGAGGAGGAGAAGAAGTCAGCAAAGGCACCCATCGTCGGTCGTCTCCAGCAGCGTCAGGAACTTGGTGAGGTGAGAGCCCCGCGCCGCGCTGGACGCCGGGCTGGCCCGTGTGTGCGGAGGAGCACCCTTCCGGCACCGGGCCGCTGTGCGCGCGCACCGTAGGAGATGCTCCAGGCACGGGCAACAGGTTTGCGACGCGTGTGCAGTGCGCGGAAGGGACCCCTCCCCGCGTGCCCGCCTGCTGTCCTCAGCGGAGCACGAGCGCCATCCGTTGCTCCACGCTGTGCCACAGCCGACGCACTCTCTGTTGACGCACCATCCGCTTGGCCGCCGGGTCAGATTGCGACCTTGAGCCCTCGCCATAAGACTCCGCGCCGCTGTCGACAGGGCCGATCGCAGTTCGTCAAGCCGGGCAAGCCAGGGGCCGAACCCTTGTCCCCCGGAAAGGGGTCAACCATGAAGAGGCAGTTGCTCGCTGCGGTAGGTGCCGCGGCGTTCTTGGTGGTGGCGTGCCAGGGCGCGGGCACGACGTCACCCACCTACACCACGTCCAGTGGATCGCTCGCGCTCAGCAGCGATGACACGCTGCTCTATGCAGCGGACACCGACAACGGGACGGTGGCGGTGGTGAGCACCCTGGACCGGCAGAAGATTGCCGACGTCCGGGTGGGCCTCCTCCCGGAGCGGCTCGTCGTCGGACCGGATGACACCATCTACGTGGCCAACAGGGGTGACCGCAGCGTGTCGGTCATCCGCCGCGGCCAGTGGACGGAGGCGGCCCGAATCAGCGTGGGTGTGGAGCCCTCCGGACTCGGCGTGAGCCCGGACGGGTCCACGCTCTTCGTGGTGAACGCCACGGCGCTCGACGACACGAGCCACGGCACGCTCCAGGCGGTGGACACCCAGACGCTGCAGACGCGCTGGGAGCTCGCCCTGGGCGAGGAGCCGCGGGGACTGGCGCTCCTGCCGGACGGCAAGGCGGCGGTCACCCTGGCCAGGAAGGGCGAGGTCGTCCTCGTGGACCTCCAGGCCCGCCAGCTGGTGGCGCGCAACGGCAAGAGCCTCTTCGAGCTGGCCAACCTGAGCGCCCTGTCCGGGGCGACCGGGATGGACAGCCCGGCCACCGCGTCCACGTTCCGCCCGCGCAACATGACGGACGTCGTGGCGAGCCCGGACGGCACGCGCCTCTTTGCCACGTCCCAGTTCTCCAGCGACACGGTGCTGGGGTCGGACAGCAGCGGTTCCGCGGGTGGCGGAGCGGCCTACGGTGGTGGTCCGTGCAACGCGGGTGGCGTGACGAGCCCGGGTGTCGTGACGGTGGACGGGACGAGCGGCCAGGCCCTGGTGGATGACGTGGGCAGCTGCTTCAACGGCGTGGAGTCCGAGAAGGACTACCCCGCGACGCTCATCACCACGCCGGTGGACAGCATGCCCGTGCAGGGCCCCACCGCAGCCGTGGTGGACCCGACGGGCACCTGGCTCTTCGTCGTCAACCGCGACTCCAACAACGTGGCGGTGATCCCCACCAGCCGCGGGGCCCGGCCCACGGGAGACCAGTTCTCCTTCGTGCGGCAGACCACCGGCTCGGCGCACAGCGTGGCCTCCGTGGGCGCAGGGCCCAACGGCATCGCGCTGACCCGCGACGGGCGCACGGCGTGGGTGTACAGCCAGTTCGACCACACCCTCCACAGCCTCACCGGCGTGGACGGCGCCGTCCGTCAGGTGGGCGAGCCGCTCAAGCTGGCCGAGGACGTGCTCAGCCCGGACGCGGTGGCGGGGCGCAAGCTCTTCCACAGCGCGGTGGACAGCCGCATGAACGGCCCCAGCGTGGCCGTCTCCTGCGCCAGCTGCCACCCGGATGCGCGCGAGGATGGCCACGTGTGGATGTTCCCGGACGGCCCGCGGCAGACGCCCGCGCTGGCCGGCCGCAACATGACGCAGACGGCGCCCTTCCACTGGAACGGCGAGTTCAACACGCTGGGTGACTTCCTCCAGCACACCGTCTCGCTCCGCATGGGCGGCAGCGGCGTCACCGCGGCCATGACGGCCCAGCTGGCGGCGTTCATCGACGTGGCACCGGCGGCGGACAACCCGTTCCGCACGGCCACGCTCGACGCGCAGCAGCTGCGCGGCAAGCAGGTCTTCGAGCAGGCCCAGTGTGGCACCTGCCACGAAGGCAACAGCTTCACCAACAACACCTTCGCGGACGTGGGCACCTTCGTGCGCACTGGCCCCGTGCTGGATGACCTGGTGAAGCTGCAGGGCGGCCTCAACACCCCGTCGCTGCTCTCGCTGTCCCGCACCGCGCCGTACCTCCACGACGGCAGCGCGGTGGACCTGAAGGCGCGCATCCTGCAGGGCCAGGAGTACGACCTCCACGGCGTGACGTCCAACCTCTCCGACGCGGACGTGGACGCCCTGGTGTCGTTCCTCAAGACGCTGTAGGTAGCTGAAGACTGCGTGAAGCGCAGTCAGCCAGGGGCCGCTCTCCTTCGTGGGGGCGGCCCCTGGTGCTTTTGCGGGCGCGGTGACGTCACCGGCGCGGTGATGTCACCGACGCTGTGTTGCCACGTTCCGCAGTGCCTCGCCGGTGAGGCGATTGACGGTCCAGCCGTCCAGCGGACGCGCGCCCATGCGCTGGTAGAAGGCGATGGCGGGGGCGTTCCAGTCGAGCACGCTCCACTCGAGCCTTCCGCACCCGCGCTGCACGGCGAGGTGTGCCAGCTCCGCCAGGAGCTCCTTGCCCAGTCCCTTGCCGCGGAAGGCCGGGCGCACGAAGAGGTCCTCGAGGTAGAGGCCGGGCCGCGCGAGGAAGGTGGAGAAGCTCTGGAAGAAGAGCGCGAAGCCCACCGGCTCACCGTTCACTTCGCCGATGAGCACCTCGGCGGCCGGACGGGCGCCGAAGAGGTGCTCGTGCAGCTGCGCCTCGGTAGCCACAACCTCGTGCGAGAGCTTCTCGTACTCGGCGAGTTCACGGATGAGCTGGAGGATGAGCGGCACGTCTTCGCGCCGCGCCTGTCGGATGTGGTGGCTCATGCGCGCGTGAGCGGCCGGTAGCGGATGCGGTGGGGCTGCAGCGCCTCGGGGCCGAGCCGCTTCTTCTTGTCCGCCTCGTAGTCCTGGTAGTTGCCCTCGAAGAACACCACCTTGCTGTCGCCTTCGAAGGCCAGGATGTGCGTGGCGATACGGTCCAGGAACCAGCGGTCGTGGCTGATGACCACCGCGCACCCGGCGAAGTTGAGCAGCGCCTCCTCCAGGCTGCGCAGGGTCTCCACGTCCAGGTCGTTGGTGGGCTCGTCGAGCAGGACGAGGTTGCCGCCCTCCTTCAACATCTTCGCCAGGTGAGCGCGGTTGCGCTCGCCGCCGGACAGGTCCTTCACCCGCTTCTGCTGGTCCGCGCCCTTGAACGCGAACTGCCCGAGGTACGCGCGCGAAGGCATCTGGCCCGCCTTGCCGAGGTCCACGAAGTCCAGGCCCCCGCTCACCTCCTCGAACACGCTCTTGTCTCCATTCAGCGCGTCGCGGCTCTGGTCCACGTAGGCGAGCTTCACCGTCTCGCCCACGCGCAGCTCGCCGCCGTCCGGCGTCTCCTTGCCCGTCAGCATGCGGAAGAGCGTCGTCTTGCCGGCGCCGTTGGGGCCGATGACGCCCACGATGCCACCGGGAGGCAGCTTGAAGTTGAGCTCGTCCACGAGCAGCCGCTCGCCGTAGGCCTTGCGCAGCCCCTTCGCCTCGATGACGAGCCCACCGAGCCGCGGCCCGGGCGGGATGTAGATTTCACCCGTCCCGTCACGCTTCTCCTGCGTCTGGGTGAGCAGCTCCTCGTAGCGGGCCAGGCGCGCCTTGCTCTTGGCCTGGCGGGCCTTGGGGCTCTGCTGCACCCACTCGAGCTCGCGCTTGAGGTACTTCTGGCGCGCGCTCTCCGCCTTCTCCTCGGACTCGAGGCGCTTCTGCTTCTGGTCCAGCCAGCTCGAGTAGTTGCCCTTCCACGGGATGCCCTCGCCGCGGTCGAGCTCCAGGATCCACTCCGCCACGTTGTCCAGGAAGTAGCGGTCGTGGGTGATGGCCACGATGGTGCCCTGGAACTCCTTGAGGGCCTGCTCGAGCCACGCCACGCTCTCGGCGTCCAGGTGGTTGGTGGGCTCGTCGAGCAGCAGCAGGTCCGGCTTCTCGAGCAGCACGCGGCACAGCGCCACGCGGCGCTTCTCACCGCCGGACAGCGTGGACACGTCCGCGTCGCCCGGGGGCAGGCGCAGCGCGTCCATGGCCATCTCCAGCGTGCGGTCCAGCTCCCAGCCGTTCACCGCGTCGATGGCGTCCTGCAGCCGGCCCTGCTCGGCGAGCAGCTTCTCCATGGCCGCGTCGTCCATGGGCTCGGCGAACTTCGCGGACACCTCGTTGAAGCGGTCCAGCAAGTCACGGACGGGCTTGAGGCCCAGCTCCACGTTGCCCTTCACGTCGAGCGAGGCGTCGAGCTGCGGCTCCTGCGGCAGGTAGCCGATGCGGGCGCCCGGGTCCGGCTTGGCCATGCCGAAGAACTCCGTGTCCACGCCGGCCATGATGCGCAGCAGCGTGGACTTACCGGAGCCGTTCGGCCCGATGACGCCAATCTTCGCCCCCGGGAAGAAGGACAGGTAGATGCCCTTCAGGATGTCCTTGCCCCCCTTCACCTTGCGGAGGTCCTGCATCTGGAAAATGAAGTTCTGGGCCATCTTGCTCTCTTGGTCTCCTGGCGTGCGGGCGCGGCCACGCCGTCCTAGGGGAACGGTCCTCGGCGGGGCGACATTTCTCCCACGGAGTGGGCCTCAGGCACCGCTGATTTCGTCCGGCCCGCGGAAGAAGGTGGTGCGGGCGTGGACGAGCTCGGCGAGCGAGGCGCGGATGTCCGCCATCGCCGTGTGCTCGCGCGGACCCCGCTCGAGCTCGGGCACCTTCGGGTACCAGTGGCGGGCGAGCACCTTGAGGCTCGAGACGTCCACCATGCGGTAGTTGAGGTAGCGGTCCAGCATGGGCATGTGGCGGATGAGGAAGCGCCGGTCCGTGTGGATGGACGAGCCGGCGAGGATGCCCTCCCCCGGACCGCAGTGGCTCGCGACGAGCCGCATCGCCTCCGTCTCCGCGTCCCGCACGGTGAGGGTGGAGGCGCGCACGCGCGTCAGGAGCCCGTTGCGCGTGTGCATCTCCAGCACCACCGGCTCCATTCGCTGGAGCACCTCCTCCGGCTGCCAGAGGACCGCCTCGTACTCCGCCACCGGCACGAGGTCCGAGCCCGTGAGCAGGACGGCGAGCTCGAGGATGGCGCAGGCGTCGGGGTCCAGGCCCGTCATCTCCAGGTCCAGCCACACCAGCGGCACGTCGAGCTTGGCCATGTGCGCCCCTCTGGAGCACGCGGAGGGGCCAGATGTCAAAGCCGTGGTGCTGGTGTGCGCATCCTCCTTCGGCAAGACTGCCCGGCCATGGACGCACCCGTGCTGAGGCTCGAGCACCTGGGGAAGACGTACCGCTCCCTGAAGGCCCTCGATGACGTCTCCCTCTCCATCGCCCCGGGCGAGATCTTCGCGCTGCTCGGCCCCAACGGCGCCGGCAAGACGACGCTCATCGGCGCCGTGTGCGGCCTCGTCCGCAAGACCACAGGCAAGGTGTGGCTCTTCGGCACCGACACGGACGTGGACCCGGTGACGCCGCGCTACCAGGTGGGGCTGGTGCCACAGGAGGTGAACTTCGACCCGTTCTTCACCGTGGCCGAGTCCCTTCGCATCCAGCTCGGCTACTACGGCAAGCGTGCGGACGAGGCGCGGGTGCGCGAGGTGCTCGAGGCGATGCAGCTGTCCACCAGGGCGGACGCGCCCACGCGCGCACTCTCCGGGGGCATGAAGCGGCGGCTCCTCATCGCCAAGGCGCTGGTGCACAGGCCCCGCCTCGTCTTCCTGGACGAGCCCACCGCGGGCGTGGACGTGGAGCTGCGCCAGCAGCTGTGGGCCTACGTGCGGAAGCTCCGCGAGGAGGGCACCACCATCGTCCTCACCACGCACTACCTCGAGGAGGCAGAGGAGCTGGCGGACCGGGTGGGCATCATCGACAAAGGCCAGCTGCTCCTGGTGGAGAACAAGACGCAGCTCCTGGAGCAGATGGGCGAGCGCCGTCTGTCCGTCACCTTCTCCACGCCCGTGTCCACGTTGCCTGCCAGCGCGGAGAGCTTCGGGGCGCGGCTGGAGTCGGGGGGCCTGCGTCTCACCTACTCGGAGCGCCACGGCCGTCCCCCCGCGCACCGGCTGCTCGCCGCGCTCTACACGGCGGGGCTGCCCGTGGACAGCGTGGAGATGGAGCGGCCCAGGCTCGAGGACGTGCTGCTCGAGGTGCTGCGCGCACCGCCTTCACGCGAACGGCCATCCCCGCCCGCCATGCGGTAGCGTGCGCCCCTCCCATGAACGCCATCGGCCTGCGCACGTTGTTCCAGAAGGAGATTCGCCGCTTCCTCCGGGTGCCGGGCCAGACCGTGTTCAGCCCGCTCGTCAGCACGGTGCTCTACTTCGTCGTCTTCGGCTCGGCGCTCTCGAACCGGGTGGGCGAGATCGAAGGGCTGCCGTACGTGCAGTTCATCGTGCCGGGGCTCGTCTTCCTGGGCATTGCCAACAACGCATTCCTCAACACGTCCAGCTCGCTCTTCATCGTGAAGCTGCAGGGCACCGTGGTGGACCTGCTGGCCGCGCCCATGGGACCGATGGAGGTGCTCTCGGGCTTCATCGGTGGGGCCATGGTGCGCGGGCTCCTGGTGGGCGGCCTCACCTGGGCGGTAGGCGCGCTGCTGGCGCATGCACCGGTGGCCCATCCGCTCCTCACGCTGCTGGTCCTGTTCCTGAGTGCGTACGCATTCGCCATGCTCGGCTTCCTCGCCGGGCTGTGGGCGGAGAAGTTCGAGCAGGTGAACTTCTGGCCCACGTTCATCATGTTGCCGCTCACGTTCCTCGGCGGCGTCTTCTACAGCGTGAAGGCGCTGCCCGGCTTCTGGGGCAAGGTGAGTCTCCTGAACCCCGTGGTGTACATGGTGGACGCCGTGCGCTTCGGGATGCTGGGGCGCTCGGTCATGTCCCCGTGAATGGGGCTCCTCATCCTGGCCGCGCTGTGCGTGGCGTCCACCGTCGTGGCGTGGGTGCTGCTGCGCCGCGGGTACAAGCTGCAGCACTGAGCTCCCGGCCACGAAATCGGAGCGACAGTCAGGCTAGGGTCGCGATGACCGCTGCGAGC
>JAKEEX010000178.1 GCA_022616315.1 Myxococcaceae bacterium | reverse complement strand
TCCTCGGGGCCGCTCCGTCATGCGCGCCGACGAGCTCGCCTTCCACCTCACCACCGAGCGGCTCCTCCTGGTGCTGCCCCCGCCGGACTTCGCCGAGCGCGTCCTCGCCTACTTCGACGAGAACCGGAGCCACCTGGAGCCCGTCTCGCCCGCCTCCCCGTCCACCTTCTACACCGTGGTGTACTGGAGGACGCGCCTTGCCCAGGAGCGCGAGGATGCGCGGCTCGACCGGGGCCTGCGGCTCTACGTCCTGCCGCGCCACGTTCCCCTCTCGCAGGCGCCGGTGATCGGGACGGCGAGCCTGACGCAGATACGCCGGGGCCCGCTCCAGGCGTGCGAGCTCGGCTACGGGCTGGCCGCGCGCGAGCAGGGCAAGGGCCTCATGACGGAGGCCCTGCGCGCCGTGTGCGCCCACGCCATCGGCCCCATGGGGCTGCACCGCATCCAGGCCAACCACCTGCCGGAGAACCTGAGGAGCGCCGCGGTGCTCCGCCGGCTGGGCTTCGTCGTGGAGGGGTACGCGCGGGACTACATCGTCATCGGCGGGCGCTGGAGGGACCACGTACTCACCGCGCTGGTGGCCCCCGGCCCGCCCCCGGATTCACTCTTTTGATTGAAAGGAGACACATGCCCAGAGCGGTGGCGCTCATCGCGCACGACAACAAGAAGCAGGCGCTGGTGGACTGGGCGCGCAGGCACCACACGGCGCTCTCGCGTCACAAGCTCTACGCCACCGGCACCACGGGGAAGCGGCTCATCGAGGACGTGGGCCTCGAGGTGGAGCGACTCCTGAGCGGCCCGCTCGGCGGAGACGCACAGATGGGAGCGCTCGTGGCCACGGGGCACATCGGTGCCGTCATCTTCTTCGTGGACCCGCTCACGGCCATGCCGCACGACCCGGACGTGCGCGGCCTCCTGCGCATCTGCGACGTGCACGACGTACCGCTCGCCACCAACCCGTCCACCGCGGAGTACCTCGTCACGTCGCCTCTTTTCTCAGCGCCTCCACCATGAAGTCGCGGAACGCGCGAATCTTCGGAGGGATGAACTGCATGGCGGGGTGGAGCAGGTACAGCGTCCCCGTCGAGTCGGGACGGTAGTCCTGGAGCACCTGGACGAGCCGCCCTGTGGCGAGCTCGCGCTCCACGAGGACTCCTGGCACCAGGGCGATGCCTCCCCCCGCGAGCGCAACCTCGCTGATGAAGGCGGCGTCCGAAGCGAGGACGTCCGCACGCAGCTGCACGGAAGTCCCCTCCTCGCCCGCACGCCCGAGTCGCATGGGACCCTCCCCACCGCCGCCGGTGAAGAGGAGCACGCGGTGCCGCTCCAGGTCCGCGGGCGTCCGCGGCGCGGGGTGCTTCTCCAGGTATGCGGGAGCGGCCACGAACGCGAAGCCCGCCTCCAGCAGCTTGTGCGCGATGAGGGACGAGTCAGGGAGGCTCGAGGCGGCCCGGAGCGCGACGTCGAGCTGGTGCGCGTCGAAGTCGAGCGTCTTCTCGGTGAGGAGCATCTCCACCTTCACCTCCGGGAAGCGCTCGGTGAAGCGGGCGATGAGGGGCGCGACGATGCGCACGCCCAGGTCCTGCGGCGCCGTCACGCGGAGCCGACCGCGAGGGACCGCTCGGGCGTCCTGGAGGGCAGACGTGGCATCCTCGAGCAGCTCCAGCGCCTGCCCGACGCGCAGCCGGTACGCGGTGCCATCCTCGGTGGGCACGACGAGGCGCGGGCTCCTCCGCACGAGCGCCACCCCGAGCCTCTGCTCCAACCGGGCGAGCCGGCGGCTGATGGAGCCCTTCGTCTCCCCGAGCGCCTTCGCCGCGGCGGTGACGGAGCCCAGGTCCACGACGAGGCAGAAGGCGCGCAGGTCGCGCAGGTCCGTGGGCGGAGTTGCCGCTTCAGAAACCCAGTGTTTCGGTTGGGCCATCTTGTGCCAAAACTAGAAACCACCTACGTGTAGGCGCCAGTCTTTCCAGCGACCCCGCCATGGCCCCCCCGGACGACATGCAGGTCGGCTCCACCGGAGCCCTCATGCCCGCGGTGTTCATCGCGCACGGTGCGCCGTTCCTGCTCGAGGACACGAAGTGGGTGGCGGAGCTGAGGCAGTGGGCGGAGGCGATGCCGCGGCCACGGGCGGTGCTGATGCTCTCCGCGCACTGGGAGGAGCGGCCGGTGACGGTGGGGGCCACGCGGACGGTGCCGCTCGTCTACGACTTCTACGGGTTTCCCGAGCGCTTCTACCAG
>JAKEEX010000177.1 GCA_022616315.1 Myxococcaceae bacterium | reverse complement strand
GGCCGTGCAGGAGCTGGTCCCCGAGCACGACCTGGAGGCGCTCCTCTCGCAGATAGGCCTCCCGCAAGGCTACTCGCTGTCGGTGACCGACTCCACCAACACCTCGTCCTCCGACGGCGAGCTGCTGATCCGGTTCAAGCCCCACCGATCGCGCACCACCACGGAGTACGCGACGCTGCTCCGCGACGAGCTCGGCAAGCGGTTCCCGGAGCTGGGCTTCTACTATGCGCCTGGCGACATCGTGACCCAGGTGATCAACTTCGGTCTGCCCTCGCCCATCTCGGTCCAGATTACCGGTCAGAAGCGGGCGGAGAACCTCCAGGCGGCGCAGGCGCTGGTGAAGAAGCTGCAGGCGATCCCCGGCGTGGTCGACGTGCGGCTCCACCAGGTGCTGGACGCGCCGAGGCTCCACCTGGACGTCGATCGCCAGCGCGCCGCCGAGGCCGGCCTGTCTCTCCGGGACGTGTCCAACGATGTCCTCCTGACCGTGTCCTCGTCCGGGCAGGTGGCGCCCAACTACTGGATCGATCCTGTCACCTTCAACAGCTACCCGGTGGTGGTGCAGACGCCCGAGCGGGTGGTGGACTCGGTGGACGCGCTGACCAACGTGACGGTGACCACCGGCAAGGGTCCGCAGCTCCTGGGCGACCTTGCGAAGGTGGAGCGCAAGAGCACGCCCGTCTTCACCTCACACGTGGACGTCTTGCCCACCTACGAGGTCCGTGCCGACGTGGCCTGGCTGGACCTGGGCAGCGTGGCGCCCAAGGTCGAGGCGGCCGCGAGCGACATCGGCAAGACCCTCTCGCCGGGCTCGAAGATCACCGTTCACGGTCAGATCGAGGGCATGCGCGAGTCCTTCTCGGGGCTCCTGCTGGGCCTGGCTCTGGCGGTGATCCTGGTCTACGGCCTGATGGTGGTGAACTTCCAGTCGTGGCTGGACCCCTTCGTGATGCTCCTGGCGCTGCCCAGCGCGGGCGTGGGCATGGTGCTCGCGCTCTTCCTCACCGGCACCACCTTCAGCGTGTCCTCGCTGATGGGCGCGGTGATGGCCGTGGGCGTGGCCACCGCCAACTCCACGCTGCTGGTGTCCTTCGCCAACGACACGCGCGCCGAAGGGGCCACTTCGCTCGACGCGGCGCTGGAGGCCGGCCGCGGCCGGTTGCGACCGGTGCTGATGACCGCGCTGGCCATGGTGCTGGGCATGTTGCCTATGGCGCTGGGCCACGGTGAGGGCGGCGAGCAGAACGCGGCGCTGGCCCGCGCCGTCATCGGTGGCCTGTTCGGGGCCACGGTGGCCACGCTGTTCCTGGTTCCAGTCATGTACTCGTTGCTCAAGCGCGGCCCTCATCGTCGCGCGGAAGACCCCGATCTGGTGGTGCACGTTCCCGCCGCGCGGGAGGAGTTGTCATGAATCGTTCGGCATTCAAGGGTGTCCTCTTCGCAGCGCTGATTGCCCTGGGCGCGGGCATTGCGTGGAGGTTCTCGGTCCAGGCCCACGCGGAGGAGCGCGCGCAGCCCTCCCACCGTCCCGCCGCGGTGCGGGTGGTGACACCGTCGAAGGCGCCGGAGCAGGTGGTGGTGAACCTGCCCGGCAGCGTGCGCCCGCGCGAGCGCGTGGTGCTCTACGCGCGGACCAACGGCTTCCTCGAGCACTGGAAAGTGGACCTGGGCGACCGGGTGAAGAAGGGCCAGGTGCTGGCCACCATCGATGCGCCCGAGGTGGTCGCCAACCTGGCCCAGGCCCGCGCGAGGCTCTCCCAGGCGAAGGCCAGCATCGGCCTGGTGCGCTCGCAGCACGAGCGTGTGCTCGCCCTG
>JAKEEX010000176.1 GCA_022616315.1 Myxococcaceae bacterium | reverse complement strand
GCTGGCCAGCGCGGGGCGGACAGGGAAGGCCCTGGGCGCGCGAAGCCCGCGGACCGACGGCGCAGGGGGACGTTGCCTGGCTCGGGGTGAGGAACGCGACCCTCAGGAAAGGGTGTCGGGCGGGCGCACCACCAGCGCCGGCCGGCGGCTCTCGCGCATCACCTTCTCGGCCACCGAGCCGAGCACCACCCGGGCCAGCCTGCCACGTCCCTGGGAGCCGATGACGACGAGGTCGGCGTCGAAGCGCTCGGCGGCCCGGAGGAGCACATCGGCGGCGTCCTTCCCGGTGATGACCTCGGGCACCCCCTGCTTGCCTTCGCGCGCTGCCTCCCTGGGCACCAGCTCCAGCAGTCGCTGGGTGAGCGTGCGCTGCTGCTCCTCCGAGAGGGAGGGCTCGCCCACGTGGACGAGGTACACCGTGCCGCCCGGCCTCACGGCTGCGAAGGCGTAGGGGATGGCCCGGTTGGCCACCTCCGAGAAGTCGGTGGCTGCCAGCACGCGGCGGAACGAGGGCAGCGGGGCCTCGGCCACCGGAGGGGCGGCAGTGGCCGGCACCACGGCCACCGACATCGGGGCCAGCCGCGGCGCGTGGTGGCTCACGCTCCAGAGCCTGCTCACCCCCCGGCGATGGTGGGTGCCCACCACCAGCAGGTCCACCCCCTCACGCTCGGCCAGCTCGACCAGATGGTCGGCCGCCCGTCCCAGCGCCGGCTCCAGCCGCACCTGCACGGGCTCGTCCGGGCGCAGCGGTCGCACCAGTTCTGCCACCTCGTTCTCGAGGGCGCGCTGCAGCTCGGGGGTGAGCTGCATGAAGCCCATGGGCTTGGGCAACCCCAGCCGCTCGTACTCGTCGGCCGGCCAGAACACGTGCCCGGCGATGAGGGTCATCGGCCCCAGCTGGCGCAGCTGCTGCAGCCAGGCCTCGGCGGCCTCGGTGGGGGTGGAGCGGTCCACCCCCAGCAGCACCTTCAGCGGCCGCTGGCCGGCGGCCCACGCCTCGAAGGGGACGGCATCCCGTACCACCAGCAGCGGCCACGACGTGCGCTGGGCAAGCCTGTCCAGGGTGCCTCCCGTCCCCATGAAGGGCACCTCGCGGGAAGGGGCGCCGGTGACCAGGGCCCACGCATGCTGCTGCTCGGCGAACTGGGGGAGGACGTCGTGCAGCGGGCCGGCGAGCACCGCGGTGCGTACCTCCGCGCCTCGCTCGCGCAACCGCTCCGCCTCCTCGGCGAGTGCCCGCTCGACCATGGGCTGCAACACCTCTTCTCCGAGGGCCCGGAGGGTGTCCTTGCTCATGACGTGCACCAGCCACAGCGGCTGCCCGGCCCGGGCGGCGAGGGCGGCGGCGGCGGTGGCGGCCCGGTCGGCGAGCTCAGAGAAGTCGGTCGCGCAGACGATGGCCATGGCAGCTCCGAGGCGGGGGCCCGGCGGCCCGGTGTGACGGCAGGGGCTCCAGCAGGCCTGGAACCAGGCCCACCGCGACAACCTTCATCACTCGCCGGGACGCGCGCCCGCGACGAGGTGAGCGCCCACTGAGCTACGCCAAGGAGGGGCCGCCGAGGCTGACTCCGAGGTCCACGTGGTAGCGGTACAGCCACGCGTGGGCCTCCGGGCTCGCGAAGTGCTTCAGCGCGAAGGGCATCAACAGGTCGCGGAACCACCGGGCCACCGGGCCCGCGGTCTTCGAGCTGCTGATGCGGGCCGAGTAGCGGACGACCCGCTCCACACGCGGGCGGCGCTCCTGCTCGTACGCCGCGAACGCACGCGCGGGCTCGCCCAGGTCCCGCAGACACTTCGCGAGCACCAGGGCATCCTCGATGGCCAGTGACGCGCCCTGGCCCGCGCTCGGTGAGGTGGCGTGGGCGGCGTCTCCCAGGAGCACCATCGCGCCGCGGTACCAGACCGGCACGGTCGGCAGATCGTGCACCGGGAAGGCGGCGAGCGTCTCCCGGGTGTGCTCGAGAATCTCGCGTGCCGGACCCTTGTCATCCGCGACGAGCGCGAGGAGGCGCTGCTTCCACTCCCGGGAGGCCACGGAGGAGAGCTCGGCCCGGCTCGACTCGCTCTCCCAGGGGAGGTTGGCGAACCAGAACGTCTCCCCGGACGGCCGCACGCTGTGGCTGAAGAAGAGGCGCTTGCCGAACATCATGTGGAAGGTGTCGGGCGTCGGCGCGAGCCCGGTGCCGTGCGCCACGCCACCGAGGCTGAGCATGCCGCTGTAGCGCGCACGGGGAGCAGCCGGGTCCAGGAGCTGCCGCGTCCGCGAGTGCAGGCCATCCGCGCCCACGAGCACGTCGCCACGGGCGCTCGTGCCGTCCTCGAAGTGGGCGACCACCCCCGACGGCCCGCTCTCCGCGCTGAGGAGACGCTTGCCGTTCTCGATGTGGATGCCCCGGCGCAGCGCCTCGTCGCGGAGGGCACGGTGGAGCAGACCGCGCGGGATGGTGATGCTCGTCGTTCCATCCTCCAGCGTGAGCCCGTTGGCGACCTCGCCCAGCCGCTTGCCGGTGCCGCTCCACATCACCATCCGGGGCGTCGGAAAGCCGGAGGCCAGGACCTCGCGATCCGCGCCCAGCGCCCGGAGCCCGTCGAGGCCGTTCGAGGCCACGTTGAGGAAGCTTCCCACGAAGTCCGCGGGTCGCTCATGGCCCTCGTAGACGACCGCGTCGATGCCGACCTGCTGAAGGGCCATCGCCGCCACCGGACCGCCGATGCCGCAACCGATGACCACCGCCGTGCTCGTCCTGGTTTTCATGCGGTGAAGGGTGCCGCCAGCGCGGCCGGGCGTCTTTCGGGCCCTTGCACCGTCTTGCGCATTCTTGCGGTGAAGCGTGCTTGACCCCGCGGCGGTGCTCGACCAGACCTGCCCGGGATGAGCGACCGGGACTCGCTGCTGGCGCAGATTGGTGCCGACGTCGTCCGCTTCCAGGACGCATCGACGGGCTTCGACGAGGCCGCGAGGGCCGTGCTCGCGCTCGGCCGCGCGGACATGGCGTGCCTGGCCCGGCTGCACTTCGAGGGCTCGGTTCCGCTCGACCGGCTGGCGGAGTCGCTGGGTCCCGCACGGGGCGAGCTCGGCACGGCGGTGGAGCGGCTCGAGCTCGCCGGCTACGCCCGTCGTACGCCGGGCGGCGCCGGGGGCGGGGAGCGTCTGGAGCTGACGGAGCACGCGAGGAGGTGGGTCGAGACCCTCTGGGGGCCCCTGCAAGCGGATGGCTTCCACCTGCTCGCGCCCCTGCCCGTGGAGGAGCTGCGGGTCATCGCCCGGTTCCTGTCCGCTGCGCTGGCAGTCCAGGAACAGCACGCCTCGCGGGTCCGCGCGCTCCTGGAGATTCCGGGCACGACGCGCACGACGCGGCTCCGGGGAGGCCTCTCGCCCGCAGCGCTGCGGCGCGTGCAGCTCTTCGTCGAGGCGAACCTCGGCCGTCCGCTCCACCTGCAGGACCTCGCGCAGCGCTCGGGCCTGAGCCCCTTCCACTTCGCCCGCGCCTTCAAGCAGTCGATGGGGGTGACTCCCCACGCCTTCGTCCAGCAGCGGCGGGTGGAGCGTGCGCGGGAGCTCCTCC
The DNA here is from genome assembly GCA_022616315.1 of Myxococcaceae bacterium. GTDB lineage: Bacteria > Myxococcota > Myxococcia > Myxococcales > Myxococcaceae > JAKEEX01. The sequence goes on along the minus strand of JAKEEX010000176.1, from coordinate 23,861 downwards.
GCACCTCGGACCGGTCGCTCGGGGAGGTTGCGCTCGAGACGGGGTTCAGCTCGCAGAGCCACTTCACGACGGTGTTCCGCCGCGTGACCGGGCTCACCCCCTCAGTGGTGCGGCGGGGCGGGCGGTGAGCTGCGAGCGCCCCGAAGATACGAGGCGTGCGCACACCGCGCCTGTTCGCGCGCATGACACGTGAAAAATTCTTCGCGTCTTACACTTCGCTATGCGGCGCTGTGCGGTGGAGGAGGACCCCATGCGCACCGACAGCCGAACGAACAGTTTCACCTCCAAGGAGTTGGCGTTACTGTGGCCGCCCACATCGAGAGGAGTCTGCCATGCACGTCGAGTCCTTCCCCCGCCGCACCCTTCCCGTTCTCCTGCTCGGAGCAGCCCTCGCCGTTGCCTGCGGCGGCTCGCCCCCGGGTGAGCAGCCCGTGGGCGAGACGGGCACGGAGACGCTGTCGAGCACGAGCGGGAGCGCGGCGCAGGCACGGTACGACTGCACGGGGAACAGCGGGGGCGGTGGCACCGACAAGGTCCTCGTCTGCCACATCCCGCCCGGCAACCCGGCCAACGCGCACCCCATCGAGGTGGGCGCCCCCGCTGTGGAAGCGCACCTGGCCCACGGCGACACGGTGGGCTGTTGCCCCGGCGTCGAAGTCCCGGTCGAGCCGGACACCGGCACGGTGCCGGCCTGTGTCGCCGCGGAGGGAAGCTGCGGCGAGGGCGTGGGCACGTGCTGCGAGGGCCTGACCTGCGGCGAGCAGTCCACGTGCGTCCCCCCCACCATCGGCTGAGCGCGCGAGTGCTCCCCGCAGCGGCCGCTCGGACGCTGCGGGGAGGCCACGCGGCCGTCGGGTGCAGCGCCACCGCCACGCCTCGGAGGGCTCCTGGCGCGGCCCTGCGCACGCTCGTCGAGCGTGACTGGCAGTACCAGCTCGAGCGTTCCCCCACGTACGCCTCCGTGCTCGGGGACCGGCGCTTCAACGACCGCTGGGACGACCTGAGCCTCGCCGCCATCGAGGCGGACCACCGGCACACGCAGCAGGTGCTCGTGCAGCTCGGCAAGCTGGACCGCGCGCGCCTGTCGCACGCGGACCAGCTCACGTACGACCTGTTCCGGCGCGACCACGAGACGTGGGCCGAGGAGTACCGCTTCAAGCTGCACCTGCTCCCCGTCGACCACATGGGCAGCCTCCCCGAGGGCGTGCGCCAGCCGCCAGGTGTGCAGACCGCCTACCAGCTCGCGGACAACCTGCGCTTCGAGACGGTGAAGGACTACGAGGACTGGCTGGTGCGGCTCGACCGCTTCGGCACCTCCGTGGACCAGGTGGTGGCGCTCATGCGTGCCGGCATGGCCGAGGGGCGCATCCACCCCAGGGTCGTCCTCCAGCGCATCCCCGCCCAGGTGGAGAAGCAGCTGGTGGAGGACCCGACGAAGAGCGGCTTCTACACGCCGTTCACGCGCCTGCCCGCGGGCATCCCTGGAGCCGACCAGCGCAGGCTTGAAGCGACAGGTCGCAAGGCCGTTGCGGAGGGCGCGCTGCCGGCCCTGCGGCGCTTCCACCAGTTCCTCACGCGCGAGTACATCCCCGCGGCCCCCGAGCAGGTGGGAGCATGGCAGCTCCCCGAGGGCGATGCGATGTACGCCTTCCTCGCGCGCCGGGCCACCACGACGTCCCTCACCCCCGAGCAGGTACACCAGCTCGGGCTCTCCGAGGTGCAGCGGCTTCGCGCGGAGATGGAGCGGGTGAAGGCGACCGCGGGCTTCGAGGGACCGCTCGCGGACTTCTTCCGCTTCCTGCGCACCGACCCGCGCTTGTACTTCCGCACGGGCGAGGAGCTGCTCGTGCACTACCGCGGCCTCGCCAAGCAGATCGACCCGCGCCCGACCCGGCTCTTCCGGGCGCTGCCGCGCCAGCCCTACGGCGTCGAGCCCACGCCCGAGGCGATGGCCCCCGACGTCACCACGGGCCTCTACTACCCCGCCGCCGCGGACGGCTCGCGGCCGAGCAGGAGGGCCTGCCGGACCTCCGCCGCTTCGGCTATTCCCTGGCCTACGGCGAGGGCTGGGCCCTCTACTGCGAGGCGCTCGGTGACGAGCTTGGCCTGTACGCCGACCCGTACGACCGCTTCGGCCAGCTCGCATTCGAGATGTGGCGCGCGGTGCGGCTCGTGGTGGACACGGGCATGCACGCCAGGCGTTGGACGCGCCAGCAGGCCATCGACTCCTTCCTCGAGAACGCGCCACGCCACGTGCTCGACGTCACCAACGAGGTGGACCGCTACATCCTCATGCCCGGCCAGGCGCTGGCCTACAAGGTGGGCCAGCTGAAGATTCGCGAGCTGCGCACCCGCGCCGAGCGCGCGCTCGGACCCGCCTTCGACGTGCGCGCGTTCCACGACACGGTCCTGCTCGACGGCTCCCTGCCCATGGACGTGCTGGAGGAGCGCATCGACGCCTGGGTCGCCTCGCAGCGCCGTCGCTCCGCGGGGACGCCGGCGGTGCAGCGGGCCCGAGTCACGACACGCTCTCTCGAGGAGCGCCCGTGACAGCTGGCACATCGCAGCGCCGTCGTTTCCGGAGGGAAGGCGGCAGTTCACCGCAAGATTGTGAAGAACACCTCAAGGGCTGGAAAGAAGCGGTCCCGCTTCTGAGCGAGTCTCTTTCTCGAACGCAGGTGCTGGGGACAGACCCAGACGCCTTTCTGGAAGGAGCAGGACCATGTCGCACAACGTGACGGTGACGGGGAGCGCGGTCGGAACGGCCCAGGACCACTCGCAACCCACCTCGATTCGCAGCCTCCTGGCACCGTGGACCCTGTGGGGTTCCGCCCTGCTGCTGGCCTTCGAGGTCGGTGGAGGCTTCTACGAGCATCTGGTTCTCGACTGGGCCTGGCCGTCGAACCTCGCCCTCATCCAGCCCCAGAACGGTGGCGTGAACCGGGCGCCCTTCTGGATTGTCGTCCACACCTTGCTCAGTTTCTCCCTGCTGGGTGCGCTCTGGTCCAACTGGCGGAACACCCTGCTGCGCAAGCGCCTGGTCTGGACCCTGGGAATCCACGTGGCCCTGCGGGCCTGGACGTTCGCCTACTTCATCCCCGCAGCCCTGCGCTTCGAGGCGGCGCAAATCCTCGTCCCGGAACAAGCCCAGACCTGGGTGATGCTCACGCCCATCCGCACGCTGGTGACCTTCGCCGCGCTCGTCATCCTCTGGCGTCCCCGCGATGGCGTGGGCGCCGGCGGTCTCCCTTACAGCGGGACCTCTCGCGGCTCAGCAGGGTGAACGAGCGGCTCCGCCCATGAACCGGAACGAGCTGCTGTTGGCACACACCGCAGCAGTGCCTCAGCGACGCACCGCCGGTAGCCATGTGTAGGCCTCGACGAGCGCACTTCGCGCCTCCGCGAGGAGGGGCGCCCCGTGCCCGGGAATGAGACGGTCGAAGGGACACGCCATCACCTCATCGAAGCTGCGTCGCGCCGCGGACGGGTCGGAGAAGGCGGTCCAGCGAATCATGCGGCTCAAGGCGACGCAGTCGTAGAAGCCCATCATCTGCGCGTAGAGCCTCGTCCAGGGATGCCGCGGTCTACCGATGTTGTGAACGAGGTCGGCGACCACCAACGTGCGTGCCGGTCGGTAGAAGAGCACGCTCTCCTCCAGTCGGAAGCCGTCGATGCGCAGTTCGTCGACGACGCCAGCAAAGGCGGGCTCAGGCGCTGCAGTGTGGACCCGATCGATGCGCAGGTCCCCGCGCTTCTTCACCAGACCCGCAGGGGCGTGCAGCCGCGCCGACGGGTAGGCGGCAGCCCACTCACCGATTCGGAGGTGATGGTACAGGTTCGGCGCGTAGAGGTGCGCCACGGGCCCGAGCGCCTCGACGGCCGCTCGGCGCTCGCGCGTCATCGCCACCGGCGAGTGCAGGAGGAGGCTTCCGTCACCGAGCCGGAGGACCGTCATCGTGGCAGTGAGGTGAAGACCGAGATGTCGCACTGTTGCGGTGTCCAACCAGACGCCCTCGGCGAACTGACGCAGCCCTTCCCTCGCGTTCACCATGCCGGCACCCCCTGGATCAGCCACCCGGCGACGCCTACGACGAGAGTTGCGCGGGCGCGCGCTCCCTGCAGCGGCCGCTCGGTTGCTGGGGGAGGCCACGCGGCCGTCGGGTGCACCAACCACTGGAAGGGGTGCAGACGTGCTGGTGTGTCCAGCGTGCGGGGCAAGCGACGCGTCCTCGCGTACCTGACGGAGGCCTCCACGGTGACGGCTATCCGTCACCACATTGAAGCTGAGTCGCCCCCACCCCGGGCCTCTGCGCAACCGAGACACCTCAGAAACGTTCCCAGCCGTACCAGGTCGTCGATGGCTCGAGACATGCGCAGAGGTAGACGCCGAGGCCGACGTCACCGGTCCAGAGCGAGAACCAGCCACGTCCGAACTCCTCGTCGATTCGCTCCCGCTGCCGGATAGCGTGCATCGCGAAGGCGCGTGCGCGCTCGAGCCAGCGTGGGTCGGAGCTGCGCTCCCAGGTCTTCAGAAGCGCAAAGCCGTTGCCGGCCGTGCCGTGGCACAGCATGTGCCCCTTGCGCAGCGGCCCTGCGTTCCAGACGAGCTCGGCGCCCCGAAGCAGCAGGGCATCGAGCTCGTCGCTCAGTCCGGTGGGGACCCTGCTGAGTGCAGCAACGACGCCGGGGGCGCCGTGACACCACTGGACGAGCTCCAGCTCCTCGCGGAGCGTGGCGGGCCAGTTCGTGCCGTCGGGGCTGTCCACCGCGGTCGACCTTGCGAGCGCGAGCGTCCGCGCCAGGAGCTCCTCGCGATTGACGGCATCTGGCCATGCCTCGGCTGCCGACCACAGAGCGTGCAGGTTTCCGACCTGCCCGTGCGCGGCGCCGATGTAGCGCTCTCGGCGCCCGTAGAGGTCCTGGACCCAGAGGTGCGCACCACCCACGGAGTGCTCCCATGCGTCCCACAGCCGTCGAACCTGATGCCGGCCGGCGTCGGCGAAACGGTCGTCCCGCGTCACCTGGTACATCCAGACTGCCGCCACGAGCGTGCCTGCGAGCCCCCACATGAGCTCGTGCTCGGTCGAGTCGTCATTGTCCTGGATGGCGTTCAGGACACGCGCGGCGTTCTCCGTGGTCGGCAGCTCCCGGTACGTCGCCAGCTCCCGGCCGGTCCGTCCGATCAGCAGGGAGGGATGACGCTCACCCGACGAGGCGCCACGCTGGATGTGCCGGACCACGTCCACCAGCGGAACGCGCGAGGTGCGCCCCGTCCAGTCGTACATCCGGCGCAGTCCAGTGACGACACCGGCGGTGCCGAAGTACTGACCTGAGGAGCGACCCGTGCCGTCCCGCGGATGGGGCGGCCACCCCTCGCCCTCGCTCCAGGCGTCTTCGATTTCATCAACGAGCGCTGAGAGAGCATCCCAGGCGCGGTAGGACGACCAGTCCGGGGCAGCGAGTCGCTCGTGTCGGTCGGGATTCCAGTTCATGGGGGCTCCACCGCGTCTCAATGTGCGCAGAGGCCCCCTCGGGTGGGGTGGCAGCGGGGCGGGCGAGGGCGTGCCAGAGTGACGGGCGTGCGCAGGTGTGACTCGGGCGGTGCACCACGTGCATTGGAGAGCGCAGATGGTCCAGAGCACCGAGCGGATGGACGTGGTGAACGGGGTCGAGCTCTGCACGGAGAGCTTCGGCCACCCCACCGACCCTGCGGTCCTGCTCATCATGGGCGCGACCGCGTCCATGGTGTGGTGGCCCGACGGGTTCTGCCGTCGGCTCACGTCGGACACGAGCTCCACCCGCTCGACTGGGACCCGATTGTCGCGGCCATCGTCCGGCACACGACCGCTGCAGAGAGAGCGGAGCGGTGAGCAATGGCCAGCCAAGGAGACGGCCAGCAGCCCTCCGCCTTCTGGCCCCACATCGCCGACGGCGCGACTCCCATCGAGGAGGTCGTCCGCGGCGACGCTCCCCGGCACCGACTCCGCACCCCGCGTGAGCGCTTCACCTCCGGAACACTGGCGCGTCAGAACTCGAGGACCAGCGTCCCGATGAAGGCGGCGACGGTGATGTAGCCCACCGTGATGTGGACGGAGCGGGTGGTCCGCGAGAACTGGGCCTGAGTGTCGGGTGGAATCCCGATGACCTGCGGGAACGAGGCGAAGAGTCCGAGCAGCGGCTGCACCACTATCCCGACCAGCGCCGTGTACGTGAGCGCCCGGTGCCACGGCCGCTCCGCATCGCTCACGTTCCCGACCGGGCCGGGCAGGGACAGCGCCAGCACATTGTTCGCGGTGTAGAGGGTGAGCGACAGCACCCCGCTGATGCCATGCAGCGTGCTCAGCCCGCGATCGCAGCCGTAGGTGCCGAGAATCGGGTTCCCCGTCGCGCAGCGACCCGGGCTCAGGAGCGTGGGGACGTTGAGCGCCGTCACCGTCCCGAGCCCGGCGGTCACGAGCAGCGAGCCTGCCGTGCTCCACTTGAGCGTGCGCTCGATGCTCTGGAGCCTCTCGATGTCGGGCTGCTGCGAGGCATCTGCCTGTGAGGATGCACCCACCTCTGGACGGGCTGCCGGAGTCGCCACGGCGAGCGCGAGAGCCAACAGGACATGGGTCATCCGTGTCACCTCCCGGGTGAAGCCGCCCCCGTCAGCGGATGGTGAGCTGGGCGTCGTTCCTCATGCCTGCCTTGTGGACCGTGCAGAAGTAGGGAACGACCGTCCCGGGAGGGGCGCTCGCCGGGATGGTGAAGGTCTGCTCCCCGGTGAAGGCGCCGGTGTCGAATGAGACGCTGGCGACCGCTCCGGGCACATAGGTGTCCGGTGCGGACTGGCTCGTCACCGTATGAGGCACCGGGTCCAGGTTGCGCACCGTCACGGTCTGCCCCGGTGACACCTCGAGGTTCACGGGGCTGAACGTGAAGTCCTGGATGGTGATGACCGCGCTGACGGGGCCGCCCGAAGCCGAGGGACCCCTGCCGTCAGGACTGCCCACTCCCCCGCTACATGCCACGAGCGCGCTGGCCACGACCCACAGGATGCCGACGCGCTTCCACGGGCTGCTCCGCATCACGTGCCTCCTGGCCCGGACGCGCCGTCCCGCCAAGTCGTGCATGACAGGGCCCGGGCCTGGAAAAATTTACGCCCCATCCCACACCGACGCGATGCGTCGCGGGCAGCGGAGGAGTGCCTCACTCGGGATTCGCGGCCGCAAGTCCACCCGGACGCAAGTCGTATGCGCACGTCATCTGTCGAGCGGACCCGACCGCGCCCGAGCGGACCGTGGTGTGTGCTGGCGCGCTAGAAGCGCACGCGCGGGCCGATCGCAATGCTGAGAAACGGCGCGCACTCCCCCAGATTTTCGGGCGAGTAGTCGATGTCGCACGTGTGAACGTAGGCGCCGGCGATGAGGCCGAGGCTCTGATGGAGCTGGAGGTCCGCCCCGAGCCCCAGCGCCAGCGCGAGGTTCGAGCTCGAGTAATAGCGAGGGCTTGGAGAGGCGTCTTCGTCCAGCTTCGACGAGCGGCTCCAGTTGATGCGAGCCCCCAGCCAGGGCGAGACGAGCTGGTCGCGCAGGAAGGCGAGACCGGCGAAGGCTCGCATGGACATGCACTCTCCTCGAATGCCAAGAAAGGGTATTCTCCGCCAACCATCGCGCAGCTCGCTCGAAGGAGCCAACCGGATGCAGATCGAGTGGCAACGCAGCGATTTCACCCTCTCCACGGACCGCGCGCGGCTCGACCTGGACGTCATCCACGGGTTTCTGAGCGAGACCTACTGGTCCCCGGGCGTCCCGCGCGACGTGGTGGTGCGTGCCATCGAGGGGTCGCTCGCCTTCGGTCTCTTCCACCGGGAGGCGCAGGTCGGCTTCGCCCGCGTCGTCACGGACCGCGCCACCTTCGCGTACCTGGCGGATGTCTTCGTCCTCGAGAGCTACCGGGGGCAGGGGCTGGCGCGGTGGATGATGGACGTCATCCTGGCGCACCCGGAGCTGCAGGGGCTGCGGCGCTGGATGCTCGCCACGCGTGATGCGCACGGGCTGTACGAGCAGGTGGGCTTCACGCGCGTCACGGATCCGCAGCGCTTCATGCAGCGGTGGGACCCGGAGGTCTACCGGCGCGGCCGGACCTGAGGGAGCGCGGTGAGTTCTAAGCGCCCAGGTTGCGGTAGAACACCGTCGTGCTGCACAGCCCGCCCCGCGGCATCAAGGCATAGCCGGGGATGACGCCCACACGCACCCATCCGAGGCGCTCGTACAAGCGTTCGGCATCGCCGCCGGTGACGGCGTCGAGGATGAGCAGCGTCTTGCCGCATTCGAGCGCCGTCGCCTCAGCCGCTCGCATCAGCGCCGCCCCCAACCCCTGGCGGCGTGCGCGGTGATGCACCAGCATCTTCGACAGATCCGCGCGGTGCGGTTGGTTCTCGGGCTGGTCGAGGACCAGCTGCACGGTCCCGCAGATGCCTCGCGCATCTTCGGCGACCAACAGCGCGCGTCCGCCCGCGGCCACTCCTTGTGCAACGCCGCGCCAGAACGCCACGGCGCGGTCGCGCGTCAGCGGGTGCATGAAGCTCACCGATGCATCGCCTTCCACGCAGTCGATCAACACATCGGCGAGCGCGTCGATGTGCGAGTCATCGACCGCGTTCAGGCGTCGCAGGGTCCAGGTGGGGGTGCTCATCGTCTGAGAGTCGTCTCGGACGCAATCACCACTGCGTAGCGCGTGGGCTTGCGCGTGGGGTTGTGGAACATCGTGGGGCGGTCGAGCTGCATGGCCAGGCAATCACCTTCGCGCAGTCGATGGCGCTCCTCGCCCAGCGTGATGTCGATCGCGCCCTCGAGCACCCACACCTGCTGGTGCACGCGCAGGTCGCGCGCGCCGGTCTCGAAGGCCACGCGCCCGCCGGGCGGGAAGTGCACCTCGACGATCTGCATCGGCTGCGGCACGCCCGGTGGCGAGACGTTGCGCCGGAGGTAGCCCGAGGCCGGGTCGCGCCACTGGAGCTGGTCATCGCGCCGCGCCACCGGACCGCTGGGCGCCTGGGCCGCGGCTGCCGACACATCGAACAACGAAGCCAGCATCACGCCCAGACCCGCGGCGAGCTTCTCCAGCACCACCGCGGTCGGGCTGCTTTCGCCACGCTCGATGAGCGAGATCATCGAGCGGCTCACGCCGCTTCTGCTGGCCAGCGCGTCGAGCGAGAGGCTCTCCGAGGCGCGCAGCTCGCGCACACGGTCAGCGATGCGCTGGTTCAGGTCTGGCGCCGTTTCCTTCATACTGGAGGAACTCTCCACCATGATGGATGCGGCATCAAGTCTCGGTGGGGGGCATCCTGGCCCCGGCCCCGGCCTCGAGCCAGCGCCGGCGAGCGACGTCGGCCCAGGCACTGCAGGGCCGCAAACCCCGCGACCGCAAGCGCCTGGGCCACGACGAAGGCGTCAGCGTCCGGTGCCGCGTTGGTCGCCGGCGCTTCAGTCCCCACGTCGAGCCGGTCGCCATCCGGCCGGCCTTCCACTCCGGGTGACGCGGGAGCCGCTCCCGGACGCGGTCCCGGCCGACGATGTGGTAGCTGTCGGTGAGACCCGGTGGGGGCGAGCGCAAGCTCGGAGCATGGCACGGAGCAGGTAGGACCTCGGGCGCAGGCGCAGGAAGCAGAAGGTGGGTGGCGGCTGGAGGTGCTCGGCGAGGCGCGGCTGGTGGGCCCCGCCGGACCGGTGCGCCTGGTCGCATACCAGCCGGGCACGGTGAACCTGCTCGCTCTCTCGCGGACGCACGTCGTGGCCCCGGACCCTCATGGGCCCGTGGTGGACGGGCGCGACCTCTTCCGGGTGCAACTGGAGGAAGCGCTCGCGCCGCTCGGCATCACCGTGCTCTGGGTGGACAGCTGGGACTACCTCCACCAGTACAAGGGGGAGGTGCACTGTGGGACCAACACCGTCCGCGCCCTACCGGCTGCTCCGTGGTGGGAGGCGAGTCCGTGACGGGCGAGCCCGCGCGCCGGGTGCCTGGAGTCAGCCTTTGAGGATGTCCTCCAGCTGCTGCTTCTCGTCGCGGTAGGTCAAGTGGCTGTAGAGCCTCACGCCGTTCTCGCGGTCCAGGACGCGGGGCCAGAGGAGGCGCACCACCTCGAGACGCTCGCGCGAGAAGGAGAACTGCTTGAGCAGCCGCTCCACGTGCGTCACCAGGAAGTAGTGACGGCCCGCCGCGTCGCGGAGCAGGCGCATCTTGTCCTCACCGAATGCCTCGCGCTGCATGGCGGCGCTCAGGCGGTTGAAGACGTCCTCCTGCAGCGGCTGGACCGTCGGCTGGGGCGGACGAGGGGGCGGCGGGGGCTGCGTCACCCTGGACAGCTCCGGCGCCTCCTCCACCAGCTCCTGAAGGTCCTCCATCTCCTCCAGCGCGCGGCGCAGCAGCTGCCGGCTGCGGCTGCGGCTGCGGCTCCCGTTCTCCAGGGCCTCGGCAAGCGTCTCCTCGAGCTTCGTCAGACGGCGCTGGAGGGACTCGCGCTCCACCACCACGGGCGTTCCGTTGGGTCGCGGGCGGCGGAGGGCTTCGGGGTCGGCGAGGGCGGTGGTGGAGACGAGCAGTACTGAGAGGAGCGCGAGGGCTCTCATGGCATGGGTCCTTGCTGGGGGAACTCGACACCCCTGACGCACGGGTCGACGCCAGCATTCAAGGACGACGAGAGGCACCTGAGCCAGTGCCATCTGGGCGCCGGCAGGGATCCCAGCAGGGCCTCGGCCACCGCGTCCGGCTGCCCCTCGGCCAACCAGTCGCCAGCGCCATCGATCGAAACGGAGCTCCAGGCGCGAGGTGTCGCAGAGACGGGTCATCTCCTGGTCAGGGCGCCACGGGTAGCAGCGGCACTCCGAGCACGCTGCCGGTGTTCGTCGAGACGTCCCGAGGTCCGTCGAGACGACGCACGTCGATGTCGCCGTCCATGAGCCGCACGCGCAGATTCACTTCCGGCGGCAGGCGGACAACCACTCGCGTCACCACGTCGCTGTTCCAGAAGTCGCCGCGCGCATCCTCGTCGAGGCACTCTGCATGGCGACGTGACCAGGCCCGAGGGTAGCGGTCCCACAGCCGGAGTCCTTGCGACGTCTTCTCCAGGCGCAGCTCGACGGATTCGGGTTGGCTCTTGCGAGCGGTGCGCCAAGTGCTGGCCGGCCGCCCTGGCGTCCGGGCACACCTCGGCCTCGCGCAGCCGCCCTGCGACTTCGGCCGGTGACCGATTCAAGGACACCGCTGTCCGGAATTGGAGCGCCCGCGCGCGGGGGGGCAAAACCGCAGTCAGGGCAACCCTTCACGCCTCCGGGTGTCACGTCTCTTTACACAAACACCCTCGGAGCCTGGAGTGTTGGCGCTCCAGGTCGTTCCCCAATGCGACCTCTTCCTCTCTGGCTCCCCGAGTGGCCCGGCAGTTGCTGTGTGGCGGGGCACGCTGTCCGCGGCTGATGGGAAGGCCAGGCGGCGCATCCCCCGAATCAGAGGAAACGGAACATGCTCAAGAGAGCGGCAGTCCTCGCGGTGAGCTGTGGTGCGTTGCTGGTCGGCTGCGGTACCGACCCGCAAACCGAGAACCAGGAGATCGTCTCCAACCTGATCGAGGCCGGGTTCCCGGCCGACGACATCATGGTCGTCGACGATGCCGTGTACGTGGGGCGCGACGCTCACGTGACCCTCGAGGCGTCCCGGGAGATGCTGCAGCCCAGCGACGGGAGCGAAGAGCAGTACAGGACGACCAATCTCGTCAGCACCTCCGTGACGAAGATCTGCGTCAATCCCACCACCCAGTTCAACAAGCTCTCCCGACTCAGCCAGGGGCTCGATCTGGCAATCGAGAATTACAATGCCCTGGGGCTCAACTTCATCATGGTGCGGGGACCGGCCGCCGACTGCAGCGCGAACATCACTGCGAAGACCGCGGGCGGTGTCGGCGGCTCCGCTGGATTCCCCTCGGGCGGCCTTCCCTACGGAACGATCAATATCGGCACCGGGCTGAAGAACTACAGCGTTGACGTGAACGAGCACGTCATCAGCCACGAGCTTGGCCACTGCATCGGTTTCCGCCACTCGGACTACTTCAATCGGAGCATCAGCTGCGGCACCGGCGGCGATGAAGGACAGTCTACCGTTGGTGCCATCCACATTTCCGGGACGCCGACCGGGGCCACGGTGGGAGGGTCGGTCATGAACTCCTGCTTCAGGTCGACCGAGACTGGCGAGTGGACCAGCTCTGACATCACCGCGCTGAACGCCCTCTACTGAGAGATGGCGCGACCGCCCCCAAGTCCGTCCATGACTCCGTGGGGCCCACTCCTCGCGGGCACCGTACTCCTGGGCGTAGTGGCCTGTGGACCTGCGGTGCCCGCGGATCCCCCGGTCTGCGGGGATTCGAAGGTGCCGGAGTCGAGGAGGCCGGAGGTGCGCAGCCTCTGGCAGTGCGGCCCGACCCTCGACTTCACCCCCATCAACAGCTATCAGGGCGAGCTCGCGGACATCCAGGACAGGGAAGACGCAGTCGTCCTCATCGACGGACGCTGCACCGGAACGCTGATCGAAGCGAGCGCAGGACCGGTGGTGGTGACGGCGGGGCACTGTGTCGGGCTCGGGGACCGGGCGCTGCTGGTCTTCAACTTCGAGGACGAGCCCGACGGCGACCCGCTGGTGACCGAGGGCTCTGTCATCGAGCAAGCGCTCGAACCCGACTATGCGCTCATCCAGCTCGACGTGCTTCCCGCGGTCACGCCGGTCCTGCTGACGGCCCGGACCAGCGAGCAGCTGGCGATCATCCAGCATCCCCGGGGCCGGCCCAAGGTCATCGCCGAAGGCAGGTTCCTGGACTCATGTAACCACCTCGTCTACTACGCGGACCTGGACACCCTGGTCGGGAGCTCCGGCGCTGGCGTGCTCAACCGTCAAGGCCACCTGCTGGGCATCCACACCGACGGCGATTGCGACGAAACAGGCCACGGAGCCAACAGGGGCTGGACCGCGGAAGAGATCGTCGAAGCGTCCCCGTACCTGCAGAGCGCCGACATCGTCGAACGCTGAGGACGGTGAGGACTCGCACCAGCGCGCCCACGTCAGCGTAGACGCGGAGCCGGAGACGGCGCGGAAGGCGGCCTGGCGCCGCGCCCGGGGCGAGCCGCGTTGCACCCCGGTGCATCCCCGGCAGGCGCCCACGTACACTCCGCCTCGCCCCTGCTGGCCCCGGCGCCGGGCTTGCTCTATGTGCCCGCCGGAGGTCTGCCGGGGGTGAGCACATGCCGAGTGCGCAGGCGCTGCAGCTGTGGGCGGCGTTCCGGGCGGGACCGAAGCAGGTGGACCTGGCGCTGCCCCAGCGCCGCGAGGCAAGCGAGCGCGCCGAGGGGCCAACGGCCGAGCCGGTGGGCATCACCTACCAGGAGGCGCCCGAGGTCGGTGGGCTGTGGGCCGTGCCGCGTGCGGCCCGGGAGGGCGCGGCGGTCCTCTACCTGTTCGGCGGTGGCTACGTGCTCGGCTCCCCCGCCTCGCGACGCAAGACGGCGGGTCACCTCGCGACTGCGACGGGGGCGCGCGTGCTGGTGCCGAGCTACCGGCTCGCCCCGGAGCACCCCTTCCCGGCTGCGCTGGAAGACGCCGTCCGCGCATGGCGGTGGCTGCTCGGGCAGGGGGCTCGGGCGGACCGCTCGGTGGTGATGGGGGACTCGTCGGGTGGGGGGCTTGCGGTGGCGACACTGCTCGCACTCCGCCAGCAGCGCGAGCGGCTGCCGGCCGGCTGTGTCCCGCTCTCCCCATGGGCGGACCTGCTGTGCACTGGCGAGTCCATGCGGACGCGCGCGGCGGTCGACATGATGTGCACCCGCGACAGCCTGCTGGAGATGGGGCGCTGGTACCTCGCAGGCCACGAAGCGCAGGACCCGCTGGCCTCGCCGGTGTACGGGGACTTCACGGGTCTGCCGTCCCTGCTGGCGCTCGTCGGAGGGGACGAGGTTCTCCGGGACGACGCCGTGCGCCTCGTCTGCGCCGCGGCGTCGGGCGGCGCGGACGCGACGCTGTTCATCGGCGCGGGGATGCAGCACCTCTGGCCCATCTGGGCTGGCGCGCTCCCCGAGGCGGACGCGGCGCTCGGGATGATTGGCACCTGGGTCCGGGAGCGGACATCCTGACCTCCGCATTCGTGGACTGCTGAAGTACGAAGCGACAGGAGACAGAGATGCACCACATCCTCTTCTACGACGTCGTCGACGATTACGTCGTCAGGCGGGCTGAATTTCGCGCTGCACATCTGGAGCACGCCAGGAGGGCGCACGAGCGGGGCGAGCTCGTGCTCGCCGGCGCACTGGCGGACCCACCGGATGGCGCCGTGCTCGTCTTCCGCGGACCGTCCCCTGAGCCCGCCGAGGCATTCGCGAAGGCCGACCCGTACGTCATCCACGGGCTGGTGACACGGTGGCGCGTGCGCAAGTGGACGACCGTCGTGGGAGAAGGCGCGACGCCTCCTTGAGCGATGCGCCAGTGCACCTGACTGCGCAGTGGCCTCATCAACCGCTTCGGGAAGCGCTGTGCTAGGGTCGGCGGCATGGCGGCGGAATCGGAAGGACTGACTGAGCTTGCCGACGGGGTCTGGCTGACCTCCGCGCCAGTGCGATTCCTTGGGTTGCGTCTCACCGCAACGATGACGGTGCTCCGCCTCGGTGACGGGGACCTGCTCCTTCATTCACCGGTGGCGATGACGCCCGCGCGCAAGCGTGCGGTCGATGCGCTCGGGCCTGTGGCTCACCTCTACTCTCCGAATACGTACCACCATCTCAAAATGGGCGAGTGGGCGGCCGCCTATCCCGATGCGCGGACACACGCCCCACCGGGCCTGGTGAAGAAGCGACCCGATCTGCGCATCGACCGCGTCCACGGCTCAGCGCCCGAAGCCGCGTTTGCCAGCTTCGTCGATGAGCTGCCCATCGCCGGCTTCCGCCTCCAGGAGACGGTGCTCTTCTATCGGCCGGCACGAACGCTGGTGGTCGCGGACCTCGTGCACAACATCGGCCGCCCTCAGCACGCGTGGACCCGGGTCTACACGAGGATGATGGGGTTCTACGATCGCGTCGCGCTGAGCCGAATGATCCGATGGGCTGCCTTTCCGGACCGTCATGCTGCGCGCCGGAGTCTCGATGACGTGATGGCATTCCCCTTCGACCGGATCATCGTCGGGCACGGGGCCCCCATCGTCAACGAGGCGAGAGAGAGGCTCCTGGGCGCTTACGCCTGGCTGCCGCAGCGCCATCCGTAGGTCCCGGCCCAGCCCGCTCGGTGGGGCCCGCGACAACGTGGAGCCCGGGACGTCGTCGGAGCCCGCTCAGGTCGGTGTCGGCCGGCCGTCGACGATCACCTCGGTGTCCTTTCCCCAGAAGCTGACGTGGCCCAGCGTCAGGAGGGCCTCACCGAGCGGTCCCGGGAGGGTCCACGCTCCGTCACGCACGGTCGTCGCTCCGGCGTGGACGTCGAAGTACGCGGCCTCTCCCTTGTAGGGGCAGTAGGTCCGCGGAGAGTCGGACGGAACCAGGCAGCCCGGCCTCACGTCGGCCACCGGGATGTAGTAGCGCGGCGGGATGCTCGTCTCGAAGAGCTTGATGGCGCGGCGGGTCTCCGCGACCACCTCGCCGCCAACGCGGACCAGGACGTGCTCCGAAGTATGCAGGCAGTCGAAGCGATGATACGGGTCGCGCGGATGTTGGCGGATTGGATCGTCCTCCTCGAACCACACATCGAGCCTGTCGAACTTGAACGCGACGAGGCCCCCGAGTGGAAAGCCTCCGGGCGGCTTCTCGTGGCTCCAGGCTGCATCTCGTTCGAGCCGGTCACCGACGCGGACGTGGTAGTACGTCGTCTCCCCCTTGAAGGGGTCACTCCGGCGCAGCTCGCTGGGCTCGAGCGCCTGTGCTCGGACATCGTCGCGCGGGACGTACCACTGGGGGAACTTCCCGGTCTCGTACAGCATCCTGCAGCGCCGGGTGTCGACGATGGTCTCGCCCGCCAGGAGCCCCCGGACGCGTTTCTGTACGTCCTCGAGGTACAGGATGTGCTCCGGCGCGAGGTGCGCGATGTCGAAGTTGAAGTTGCCGCCGGGCGGTCGGTTGAGCGGCGATGTGCCGATGGTCAGTGACATGACGAAGCCCGCCTGAAGTCGGGGAAGAGGCAGGCTCAAGGTGGGCACGGGAGCCCCGGGACACAAGAAAGCCTTCCGGGGAGCCGGAGAGCTTCGGTGAGCATGGGTCTAGCGCGGCCGTCGCATGCGTGCCGGCGCAGGTGCCCTCCCGCGTGACGGCTTCTGGCGGACGGGGGACGCGGGCCCCTCCTTCGCCGACTCCCGCAGCCTTCCACTCACCTCGGTGATGGCCCGCCTCAGGCTCGCCAATTGCTCGACGCTCAGGCCGCTCGCACAGAAGAGGGCCTCGGGGATTGCGGGCGCCTTCTCGCGGAGGGCCCTCCCCTTCGCGGCGAGGGAGACGCGGACGGTGCGCTCGTCGGTGGGGTCGCGGCGCCGGGTGACATACCCCGAGGCCTCCATCCGCTTGAGCAGGGGCGTCAGCGTGCCGCTGTCGAGAAAGAGCGGCTCCCCGAGCTCCTTCACAGACCGGTCGTCCCGCTCCCACAGCAGGAGCAGCACCAGGTACTGCGGGTACGTCAGCCCGAGCGGCTCCAGCAGAGGCTTGTACACGCGCGTGAAGGCGTGGGTGGCGGCATAGACGGCGAAGCAGAGCTGGTTGCCCAGCTGCAGCGCGGGGGATGGGGTGCTGTCGGCCATGGACTCGGTCCCTTGCTCTCTCTCGGGCCCTCCGTGAGGACCCGCCCTGCCCATTCGATAGTGCGCAATTTGATTGCGCGCAAATTGCGTCCGATTAAATTGTGCGCAATGCGATGGCGCGACGCCTCGCGGGATGGCGCAGGTGCACCGTCCACCCACCCAAGGAGTGCCAGCCATGAAGACCCTCTACTCCACCAAGGCGACTGCAACCGGAGGCCGGGACGGCCGGGCCGTGACCGATGACGGGCTGCTGTCCGTGGTCCTTGCCACCCCGAAGGCGCTGGGCGGTCCCGGCGGCGCCGCCACCAACCCCGAGCAGCTCTTCGCCGCGGGCTACTCCGCCTGCTTCCTCAACGCGGTGAAGTTCGTGGGCCTGAAGCAGAAGCTCCCGCTGCCCGCCGACGCCACCGTCACCGCTCAGGTGGGCATCGGGGCGCGGGACGATGGGGAGGGCTTCGGCCTCGAGGTGGAGCTGACCGTGAGCCTGCCAGGGATGGAGCGGGCCACGGCCGAGGCGCTCGTCGCCCGCGCCCACCAGGTCTGCCCCTACAGCCACGCGACGCGCGGCAATATCCAGGTGAGCATCACGCTTGCGTGACTCGGACCGCCTCCGTGCTGACCGCAACCTCAGCAGACGGACCGGGGCACGGCTTTCACTGCGCCGTCGTCCGGAAGATCTCCTCCACGAGTCCCCCTGCTCGTAGGCCACGAAGAGGCGCTCGATGAGCGCTCGCGTCGAATCGGTCGGCGACCGCGAGTCACCCCCACCACGGGCCCCTGCGCGAGGCCCACTGCAGGGCGCGTGGGGGCCCAGCGCCGAGCGCCCTGCCCACAGGAGGTCCGCGAGGCCGCCTCCGACGATGGGGCCGGCGACGGACAGAGCATCACAGGTTCTCGGTCAGGTAGTCCACGATCCGCCGCGTCACGTTCTGCCGCGCCTTCGGGCTCCGCGTGACGTGGCGCTCGCCGGGCAGGACGAGCAGGTCGAACGTCTTGTCTGCCTCGACGAGCGCGTCGATGAGCGCCGCCGCGTTCTGGAAGTGGACGTTCTCATCCATCATTCCGTGGATGAGGAGCAGCTTCCCGCGCAGGTTCGGCGCGAGCTTCGTCAGGTTGGCCGCCTCGTACACCTTCAGATTCTTCTCGGGCGTGCCCATGTAACGCTCCTGATAGCCTGTGTCGTAGAGCCGAGCATCGGTGACCGGCGACACGGCCACGCCCACCTTGAACCGCTCGGGCGCCTTCAGGAGCGCCAGGAGGGTCATCGAGCCCCCGTAGCTCGCGCCGTGGATGCCGACGCGGCTCCCGTCCACGAAGGGGAGCTTTGCGAGCTCGTCCAGCCCGGCGATCTGATCGGTGAGCTCGATGTCATTGACGTGATCGTAGAGCGCCGTCTCGAACGCGACACCCCGCCCGGGCGTGCCCCGGTTGTCGAGCTGGAACACGACCACCCCGCGATCGGCCAGGTGGTTCCACAAGAGTTTCGGCGACCAGCTGTCGATCACCGTCTGGCTGCCTGGACCGCCGTAGATCATCACGACCACCGGATAGCGCCGGCCGGGCTCGATGGTCCGAGGCTTGAGGAGCGATCCATAGAGCGTGTCGCCGCTCGGCCCGCGCACCTCGATGATCTCCGGCACCCGCAGGCTGAGCGCAGCGAGCTCCGGATCCACCGGCGCCGGGAGCTCCGCGATCGCCGCGCCGTCCGCGCCGCGGACCACCGCCCTGGGCAGCCGGTCCCGCGCGGCGTGGAAATCCACGAGTCCCCGCCCCTCCCGCTCGACGAGGGCGTTGTGGACGCCCCGCTCCTCCGTGAGCCGACGGATCTCGCCGCCCTCCACGAGCGGGACCGCGTACAGCTGCCTCTCGAGCGGCCCGGCCCTGGTGGCTGTCACGAGCACCCGGCCGCGCTCCTCGTCCACGGCGTTGACCCCCACCACGTCCCAGTCGCCCGAGGTGAGCTCGGCGATGGCCGCGCCGGTCACGGCATCCCGCATCTCGAGGTGGAGATGTCCGCCGATGTTCCTGGTCCACAGCAGCCTCGGTGATTTCTCGAGGAGGCGCATGTTCGCGAAATCGATCCAGGTTGGCTGTGTCTCGACGATGAGCTCCCTGGCCTCGCCGGACGCGGGATCGATGCGGGCGAGCGAGAGGCGCTTCTGATCGCGCGAGAGCGTCTGGGCGTAGAGGGCCTTGCCGTCGGGGCTGAAGCGGAACCGGCCGAGGTATCTCTCGTCCTCGTTCGGCCATTTCACCCACGTGGTCTTCTGCGTCTTCACGTCGAGGATGCCGGCCCGGACCTTCGGATTCTTCGCCCCGGTCGCCGGATATCTCTGCATCATGAGATCGACCTTGCCGCCGCGGAAGCCGAGGACGGGGTACGTTCCCACCTCTCGCTCGTCGACCTCGAGATAGGCGATCTTGTCGCAGCGGGCCGAGATCCAGTAGCCGCTGTACTCGTCGAACTCTTCCTGTCCGTTGAAGTCCGACTGACCCCGCGTCACGCCCTCGGGCGCGCCCCTGGTGAGCTTGGTCTCGCGGCGCGAGGCGACGTCGATCACGTAGAGCTCGCTCCCGCGGACGAAGACGACGCGCTCGCCGGTGGCGCAGATCTGAGGATCGATCTCGGGCTCCGGGGTCTCCGTCAACCTGGTCACGGCTCCGCCCTCGGCTCCGAGGAAGATATCCCCCGCGAAGGGGATGAGCATCACGGGGGCGCGCTCGGCCCATCGATAGGTCGTGATCCCCTGCGCCATCATGCGCTGCCGCTCGCGGCGCAGCTCCTCCTCGCGCGAGATGGTCGTGCTCGACTTCGCGAGGTCGTCCCCGCGGAGGAGCACCTTCGCCTCGCGTGTCGCGGGATCGAAGGCGTAGAGGGTCAGCACGGGGTCCTTGCCCTCGGCCTGGAGATACGTGATGAGCTTGCCGTTCGGCGCGTACTGGACACCGCGCGGGAAGCGGACGCCCGGCGGCGGGTTGCGGCTCATCTGCTCGAACGAGATCGGGCTCGCCTCGGGCGGGAGGATTCTCGTACGCGCGCTGTCCGCCGGTGGAGGCGCGGGGGGCGTCTCCTTCACCTCGGCCTGCGAGGTGGCACACCCGAGTGCCAGCGTGAGCAACAGGCTGCTGCCCTGAATCCAGCGGATGCGCATATGTCTCCCCACCGGGCGCGGCGTGAAGCGCAAACCCTGGGCTCGTGCAGATGACGCACACAAGTGGACCGGGACGCTCCCGGCAAGTCTCGGCTGCATGCGCCTCCGCGGAGAGGGGGTACGGCTGAAGCGCTCCCCGCAGCGGCAGGGCCTGCCTGGACTCGAAGAGGTGCCCTGTTCGTCTTATGCTCTGTGCGAGGTTGGCTCCCGATGAAAGAATTTCTCGCTGGGACCCTTGGCGTGCTGCTGCTCGCGTGCACCGCACTGCGTCCGACCCCGGCCGTCGCCCCTCGGTCCGTCGTCGCTGCGCCTTCCGCTGGCGTCACCATCGAGCCCGCTGCAATCGCCAGGCACGTCGAGGTGCTCGCCTCCGACGCCTACGAAGGACGCGCACCGGGAACGCCAGGAGAAGAGAAGACCGTCCAGTACCTTGCGCAACAGTTCGCGCGCTTTGGAGCCAGGCCGGCCAACCGGGGCAGCTGGTTTCAGGAGGTGCCGCTGGTCGAGGTGCTCCCTGCCCCCCAAGCGGTCCTCCATGTGACAGGGAAGGGCAACAAGAAGCGCGACGACCTGGTGCTTCAAGCCGACTACGTCCTCCTGAACCCGCCTGCGGAGGAGCGCATCCGCTTCGACGACTCCGAGCTGCTCTTCGCGGGTTGCGGCATCCACGCACCGGCGTTCGGCCACGACGACTACAAAGGCATCGACCTGACTGGGAAGACCGTGCTCCTGGCCTCTGAAGTCCCTAGCAGGCTTCGCGAACAGCCCGGCGCCGAGCCGTTGACCCGCGTGGAGGCCAGGGTCGACGAGGCGAAGAGACGCGGCGCCGTGGCGGTGCTGTTCCTGCTTCCCCCCGTGTCGTTCATGTTCGGCTCGAGCGACGAGAGCTGGGCGAAGTTTGCCGAGCAGTTCACGGAGGGGCCTCAGTTCCGCCTTACGACCGGGCCCGCTCGCCCAATGCCGCTCCAGGCCCTCCTCAGTGTCAAAGCGCTGGAGCGCGTGCTGGCAGTCGGGGGAAAGAAGCTCGACGACCTGGTTGCCGGGATGGAGGGGCCGGGCTTCAAGCCCATCCCGCTGGGCGTCCGGCTCTCGACTGACTTCGAGATGCGGATTCGCCGCTTCTCTTCGCGGAACGTCGTCGCGGTGGTGCCAGGCAGCCAGCGGTCGGATGAGTACGTCCTGTTCGTCGCCCACTGGGACCACCTGGGCCGGTGCAAGGCGGACCAGACCGGGGATGCCATCTGCAACGGTGCCATGGACAATGCCAGCGGCGTGGGAGGGCTCCTCGAGTTGGCCCGGGCGTTCGGTCAATCGAAGGAGCGAACGGCGCGCTCGATTCTGTTCCTCGTCACCACCGCCGAGGAGAACGCGCTGCTGGGTGGAAAGCACTTCGCGGCAAACCCGGTGGTTCCACTGGGAAAGATCGTCGGCGGGTTGGGGCTCGATGTGATCGCGCTCAGGGGAAGAGGCGCCGACGTCGTTCTCCTCGGGCGAGGACTCTCCGGAATGGACGCGTATGTCGAGGACGCCGCCAAGAAACAGGGCAGGGCCCTGTCGCCGCCGACCGCGCAGGACTACTTCGAGCGCGGCGACCACTTCACGTTCATCGAGCGAGGAGTCCCCATCCTCGTCGCGACCAACGTCCACGCGCTGAACACCGACGCTGCAGGGCTGGGCCCGGGGATGGTCGAGGAATTCCTCTCGCAGCGGTATCACCGCGCTTCGGACAACTACTCTTCGGCCCTGCGCTTCGACGGTGCGGCCGAGGACATCGAGCTCGCCTATCGAATCGGGCGAGCTCTCGCGCAGAGCACCGACTGGCCGGAGTGGCTCCACGGTGTCCCGTACAAGGCTGCCCGCGAGACATCGAGGCAGTCGCCGTGACATGCCCCCTGTGGTCGGGTAGGCCAGGGAGGTCGCCCTCCCCGGCCCCCCACAGAGCCGGACGTGCGGGACTACCGCATCCGGCTCTTCGGCTCATGGTTTCGCTGCGAGCGAGCGGTAGCGGTGGACGATGCGCACGGGCGGCAGCGGGTAGCGCTGCAGCAGCCGCGCGAATCTCTCCCACGACAGCGTGGCGCGCTGGGAGCGTCGTCCCAGCCACTTCCGCCACGTGTGTGCCACCCAGTACAGGAAGCGCGTGAGACTTCGCGTGTTTCCGCTGATGCCGTAGTACGCGTAGTGCCCCCGCACCTTCTGCCCCAGGGCGCGGTGCTGCTCGGCGACGGAGAGGTGCCGGTTGAGACGGCACCATTCCGTCATCCGCTTCAGCGCCCGCGTCATGCGGCTTGAGGCGGTCTTGCGCTGGACGGCCCACCTGCCCTTCAGCGTCTTCCCCCAGTAGTGGGTGAAGCCGAGGAAGTCGAAGCTGCGCGGCCGTGGCCCCACCGGCTTGCTGGCCGAGCGGGGTGGCCGTGGAAACTGCATCAGCCTCGTCTTCTCCGGGTGGAGCGTCAGCCCGTACTTGCTGAAGCGCTTGGTCAGCACGGCCATGACGCGCCGTGCATCCTCTTCCCTGGAGAAGAGCACCACGAAGTCGTCCGCGTAGCGGACGAGAGCGGCCTGGCCCTTCAGTCGCGGCCTCACCTCCCTCTCCCACCACACGTCCAGCACCTCGTGCAGGTAGACGTTCGCCAGCAGAGGAGAAATGACGCCCCCCTGCGGAGTGCCTTCCTCGGGGTGTACGACTGCCCCGTCCTCCAGCACCCCTGCGTTCAACCACTTGCCGATGAGGCGCAGGAGCACCCCATCGCGCACTCGCCGCTGGAGAAAGGCGAGGAGCTGTCCATGGTCCAGGGTGTCGAAGAAACTCTGGATGTCGACCTCCAGCACCCACCCACCGTTCATTTCCATCGCCTGCTGCCACAGGGCTTCCAGCGCCTGGTGTGCACTGCGCCCGGGCCGGAAGCCGTAGCTGCACGGCAGGAAGTCCTGCTCGTACACGGCTTCCAGCACCATGGCGACCGCCCTCTGGAGGAGCTTGTCCTCGAAGGTGGGAATCCCGATGGGGCGCGTCTTGCCCTCCCCTTTGGGAATGTGCACGCGTCGCACGGGCGGCGCTCGGTAGGTGCCGGACTTCGCGCGCCCAAGCAGCGACTGGAGGTTCTCTTCCAGTTTCGCTGCGTACTCCTGGGCCGTCTGCCCGTCGACGCCTACCGCGCCGTCCTTGCGCACCCGCCTGTGGGCCTCGCGCAGCCAGTCGATGTCGATGTGGTGGGCGAGCGTTGTGAAGGCCATGTCCGGCCCCTGCCTCGCCAGCGTTGCTATCCGTTGAAGTCGCGTTGAGATGGGGATGGGACTCGGTGTTCCCGCCATCTTTCCCTCCTTCGGGTCCATGTTCCGGTGCCCCCTTCCCTCCACAGGGTCCGGCCCGAGGCTGCGGCCGTTCCCCTGCTTCTGCGGTACTACGAGGCACTCCGACGCCCTGTCGCTCCTCCCGCTATCGGCTTCGTTGCCTTCACCCTCGCGGTACCACCCTTGTCCGCGCGTTCGCTCCTCCGGATGGCGGACGCATTGCCCGGAGGCCAGGGTTCTTCTGACGGGTTCCCCAACCGTCTCATTGAGGTGGAAGAGACAGGGCCTCCCAGGTTCCTGGGGAGCCCCCATGCGTGCGTGCCCCGCTCTCGCGACCCCGGCGAGGCCGGGAGTGCCTGGCCAACTTCGCGGCGCTCCCAGTGCGGTCTTCCGTCTACTGAACGACGTCGACCCTCGCGAGACCAACTCTTACGGGGCTCAATGACGCGGCCCGCACGCTCGCTGTCTACGCTTCGCAGCCCGGGTTACCCCGGCACCACGCAAGACTCGCTTCCGGCTGGTGGCCACCTTTGCCGGGCAGGGCTTTCACCTGCTGGGCTCCATGTGAGGTTTCGGTTCCGGCTATGCCATCACGTCCTCCTCACCCAGGCTTGGCCTGGCGCACTCAG
>JAKEEX010000175.1 GCA_022616315.1 Myxococcaceae bacterium | reverse complement strand
GGGCACCGACGCCTCGATGTCCACGTCGCATCCCTCGAAGTTCTTCTTGGTGAAGCGGCCGGACTCCAGCGCCTGCTGGATGTTCATCCCGTGGTCCGCGACGTTGGCGACGAACTGCGCATGCGCCTGGGGCTGGTTGAAGCCGCCCTGGATGCCGAAGGCGATGCGGGTGCCGTCCTTCTCCATGAAGCCGGGGATGATGGTGTGCAGCGGGCGCTTGCGGGGAGCGAGCGTGTTCGGGTGGTTGTCCTCGAGCGTGAAGAGCCCACCGCGGTTGTGCAGCATGAACCCGGTGCCCGGCGGGACCAGGCCCGAGCCGAAACCGGAGTAGTTGCTCTGGATGAGCGACACGATGTTTCCATCCTTGTCGACGACGCTCAGGTAGATGGTGTCCCTTCCCAGGGAGTTGGTGAAGCCCTCGAGTCGGGACGGCTCGACGTTGCAGGCCGCCTGCGTCGGGCTGATGCGCTTCGCCTGCTTCTGAGCGTGGGACTTGGAGAGGAGCTCGGAGACGGGGAGCTGCGAGAAGCGGGGGTCACCGATGTACCGGACGAGGTCTGCGTACGCGAGCTTCTTGGCCTCGATCATCGCATGCATCGTCTTCGTGCTGTGAGGGCCCCACTCTCCGAGCGGGAACTGCTCCATGATGTTCAGCATCATCAGCGCTGCGATGCCGGTGCCGTTCGGGGGAAGCTCCGTGACGGTCCAGCCGCGGTACGTCGTGCGGATCGGCTCGACCCACTCTGGTTGGAACTCCGCGAGGTCGGCGGCGCTGAGGGTGCCACCCTGCTCCCTGGAGATCTGCAGGATCGCCTCTGCGGTGCTCCCCTTGTAGTAGCCGTCCCGGCCGTCACGGGCGATGCGGCGGAGCGAGGCTCCGAGGTCCGGGTTGCGGAACATCTCGCCGGCCCCGGGCGCGTGACCCCCGGGGAGGAACGTCTCCGCCGAGTTCGGGTGCGCCGCGAGCATGGGGGTGGATGCAGCCCAGTGCCCCGCGATGACCTCGCTGACCGGGAAGCCGTTCTCTGCGTAGTAGATGGCCGGGGCGAGGAGCTCCGAGAACGGCTTCGTCCCGAAGCGGGTGCGCAAGGCGTCCCAGCCGGCCACCGCTCCCGGCACCGTCACGGAGTGGATGCCCTTCTGCGGCATCTTGGTCTCACCCTTGGACTTGAGGAGCTCCGCGCTCGTGCCCGCCGGCGACCAGCCGCTCGCGTTGAGACCGTACATCTTGCCGGTCTTGGCTTCGTAGACGATGGCGAAGAGGTCCCCACCGATGCCGTTGCCCGTGGGCTCCATCAGACCGATGGCCGCGTTGGCGGCAATCGCTGCGTCCACTGCGTTGCCACCACGCTCGAGAATCTCGACGCCCGCGCGGGCCGCGAGCGGCTGGCTGGCCGCCACGATGCCCCACTGGGTGGTGACCATCGAGCGCCCTGCTCTGGGCAGCGAGGGCTTGCTGGCGCTCGCTTGCACCGGTGCCGCGCTTGCGGCCGTCGCGACCGTCATGGACATCAAGACACTCAGAACGAAAGCAGCTCGCTTCAAATCCAACCTCCGACGGTGGGTTTGGCAGGGTTGATTCGAAACAGCGCGAGTGCGGACCAGAGTTCCCGCTGCGGTGACGTGGTCGAGGTTCGCACCCAGCTCTCAGGGCGCGCGGGGGCCCTGCCGCTCGGACAGCAGTGTGCTCGAGCGCCCGTTCCGCTCGACGGTCAGGGCAAGCTGCTTGGCCAGGAAGCCGCCGAGGCCTCCCTGCGCCGGCCTCAGCGCGGCGTGAGCTTCAGCAGGCGGCCGTTGGGGGAGTCGGTGAGCACATAGAGGGCGCCCTCGGGTCCCTGCACCACCTCACGGATGCGCTCGTTCAGGTCCGTGAGCAGCCGCTCCTCGCCTGCCACGCGGTCATCCTTCATGACGAGCCGCACGAGCGCCTTGCTGGACAGGCCGCCGACGAAGAAGTTGCCGCGCCACCCGGGGAAGAGGTTCCCCGAGTAGATGGTCATCCCGGAGGGGGAGATGACCGGGTCCCAGTAGTACACCGGCTGCTCCATGCCCGGGCCCTGGGTGGACTCGTGGATGGGCGCTCCGGAGTACTCCTCGCCGTAGCCGATGGTGGGCCAGCCGTAGTCCTTGCCGGACTCGGTGCGGTTGAGCTCGTCGCCGCCACGGGGGCCCATCTCCACCACCCAGAGCCGCCCCT
This sequence comes from Myxococcaceae bacterium, assembly GCA_022616315.1. Classification (GTDB taxonomy): domain Bacteria; phylum Myxococcota; class Myxococcia; order Myxococcales; family Myxococcaceae; genus JAKEEX01. Next base: position 15,162 of record JAKEEX010000175.1, on the reverse strand, counting down.
TCGCATCCAGCGCCGCGGACAGGATGTTGCGGTGGCCCAGGGTCCAGATCTCCGGCCGCGCATCCTGACGCCCCACGAACGGGTTGTCCTTCGGCACCGAGCCGTCGGGATTGATGCGGACGATCTTCCCGAAGTGGCTCCGCAGGTCGCGCGCCTGCACACGGCCGGCGAGAATGGAGCGTTCGCCGAGCGTGACGAACAGCTTGCCGTCGGGCGTGAACACGAGGGGTCCTCCCGCGTGCAGGGTGGACTCGAGCGTGGGCTGCATGCGGAAGATGATCTGCATGCCCTCGATGCGCGGCTTCGCACCGTCCACCAGCCGCGCGCGCGCCACCGCCAGCCCGTTGCCGTCTTCGCGCGGCTCGTAATAACTCCAGTAGATGAGGCGGCTCCTGGCGTAATCGGGTGCGACCGCCACGTCGAGCAGACCGCCCTGCCCGCGGCCATCCACGGGCGGCAGCCCTGCGACGGGCGGGGACTTCGCGCCCTGAGGGGTCACGATGTACAGCGCGCCCGTCGGCTTCTCCGTCACCAGCATGCGCCCATCGGGCAGGAAGGCGATGGCCCAGGGCTTGTTGAAGCCCGAGGCGATCTCGGTGACCTGAAACGGCGTGCGCGTGGTGACACCCGGGGCGCGCGTTTGACCGGGGAAGGCCGGCTTGAACTCGGGCACGTTGGGAGGCGCCGTCTCGACCGGAGCGCCCTCCGGGTTGGGCCCCTTCCGTGGCACCGACTGCTGGCTGCCCCTGGCGCGTCCCGGCGCCAGGTTCCCGCTCTGGTCCGCGCGGGTGCCGGCGTCCTGTCCATGTGCGCTCCCGGAGGTCACCAGGAGGGCGGTGATGAAGGAGGCGGTCAGCAGCAGGGTTCGCATGAGGCGGTGTCTTTACCAGATGCGAAGCAGCTCACATGTCGGCGTGACGCATGTGACGGTCCTCGTGACGCTCGGCGGTCTCTACGACCCTGCGGCCGCCAGTGCCCGCACCGCGCACTCCACGCCCTGGCGTTGATGGACTCCACGGGGAGCGGACTGGCCGCGGCCATGGCGCCCTTCACGCGCCGCACCCGCCGTTCTTCGCCCAGGCGGCCCACCACCGCGATGAAGTTGCCGGTGTCCGGGTAGAGAGCGCCCAGCAGCGGAACCGGATACTGCTGGCTGCCCGGCGCATCGCTGAAGCTGCCGATGCACTCCAGGGACAGCATGGCGCGCACCCGCACGCCCGCCTCGCGCAGGCTGCGGGCAAACACGGCGCTGCCCATCGACGAGGTGCGGAAGTGGGGCTGCTCCTCGAGCGCGAAGGCCACCAGGTCCACCCGCAGGGGAGGAGGGCGCTCGCCGAGCAGCCGCGCCAGGGCGAGCAGCCCGGCCACGCCACTCGCGTTGTCGTCCGCGCCGGGGAGCGGGCCATCGGTGTCGTAGTGGGCGCCCACCACCACGCGCTGGCCTGACTCGGGGCCGAACGTGGCCACCACGTTGCGGTAGCGGGCCCCGTGGACACGGAGCTCCTCCTCGCGCACGCGGCCGCCCGTCTCCCGCAGCCGCATGGCCACGAAGTCTGCCGCGCGGGCCATGCCCTCCGGGTGCGCGGCGTCGCGAGGGACGAGCTCCTCGCTGAGTGTGCGCACGTCCACCCGCAGGCGCTCCGCCGTGACGGGGCCCGGTGTGCACCCGGGCTCAGCGGAGAGAGGCTGCTTCACCGTCCACACCGTCCACACCGTGCCCACCGCGAGGCTCGCGAGGCCGAGCAGCCCCAGGATGGTGGCAACGGGGCGGACGCTCATGAGGGAGGGCTCCTGGGAATGAGAGGTGGGGCCGCGCCTTCGAGGTGCCAAGCAGGTGCTGGCTCCAGGCCCCCAGTGGGGCCGGGCAGTGGGGGGCCGAGGTGCGTCCCACTGCGGCGTCCCGTCAACCGGTCCGTCCCCTGTCGCTCCGGCTTCGACCTCGTGCATGGAGCAGCCCGGCGACGCAGGATTCTCACGGAGGTCAGCACATGGGCACGACTCCCATCACACGGATGCTCGAACACGCCAGGGTGGCGACGAGGCTTCCGGCACAGGACCTCCAGCGTGCGAGACGCTTCTACGCGGAGAGGCTCGGGCTGGAGCCGATCGAGGAGCGGCCGGGCGGACTCCTCTACCGATGCGGGAGCGGCGAGTTCGCCCTCTTCGAATCCGCTGGCGCTCCTTCGGGGACCCACACGCAGATGGCCCTGGAGGTGGACGACTTCGAGGCGACCGTGAGGGAGCTCCGCGCCCGCGGAGTCGTGTTCGAGGAGTACGACCTCCCGGGCCTGAGGACCTCCGGCGGGATCGCCGAGGTGGAGGGCAACTACCCGAGCAAGGGCGGCGTCGGAGAGAGGGGCGCGTGGTTCCGGGACAGCGAGGGCAACCTCCTCGGACTCGGCCAGCCGATCACCTGACTCCAATCCGAGCCTCGGAGCAGCCGTGGCTCGCCGCGCCGGTTGCGGGAGGCGGTGGGCCACCACACCATGAGTCCCGGGGACAGGGATGGCCTGCGGGAGCGCAGGAGGAGAAGGCCATGGCAGGCGAGAGTGGCTCCGGCCAGACGAGCAGCCCCGGGGTGTCAGCGCCAGCGGCGCCGCAAAGGGGCCTGCGCACCGAGGCAGAGGTGGGTGTGGTGCACCACCGCAGCGCGGACATCGACGGCGTCCGCATGTTCTACCGCGAGGCGGGCCCGCGGGACGCGCCTGGCGTCCTGCTCCTGCACGGCTTCCCGACGTCGTCGTTCCAGTTCCGGCACCTCATCCCGGCGCTCTCGGACCGCTACCACGTGGTGGCGCCCGACTACCCAGGGTTCGGTCTCTCGGATTCGCCGGACCGGGGCGTGTTCACCTACACGTTCGACGCGCTGGCCAACAAGGTGGAGCGCCTCGTGGACGTGCTGGGCCTCTCCAGCTGCGCACTCTATGTCTTCGACTACGGCGCCCCGGTGGGCTTCCGCCTCGCGGAGCGCAGGCCGGAGCGGGTGACGGCGCTCGTCATCCAGAACGGCAATGCCTACGAGGAGGGCCTGGGAGAGGCATGGGCGCCCATCCGCAGATACTGGGCGGACCCGAGCCCCACGAACCGGGAGGCGCTGCGCGAGGTCTTCACCCTCGAGGCCCTTCGGTCCCAATACGTGTCAGGGGAGCCTGACCCCACGCGTCTGAGCCCTGAAGCCTGGACTCTGGACCACCTGCGCATCAGCCGGCCCGGCAACGCGGACGTCCAGCTGGACCTCTTCTACGACTATCGCAACAACGTCGCCCGGTACCCCCGCTGGCAGGAGTACCTGCGGACGCACCAGCCGCCAGCTCTCATCACCTGGGGAGCGAACGATGCGTTCTTCCCCGTGCCCGGCGCCCGGGCCTACCTTCGCGACCTGAAGGATGCGGAGCTCCACGTGCTGGAGGCAGGGCACTTCGCGCTCGAGTCGCACGGCGAGGTCATCACGCCCCTGATGCGCGACTTCCTGGATCGAAAGGTGGGCGGAGCGCAGACCCGGCACTAGACGACGGGAGGTCCGCGTGTCCCTGTGGAAGGAGTTCAAGGAGTTCGTCTCGAAGGGGAACGTCATCGGTCTGGCGGTGGCGGTGGTGCTCGGTGGGGCGTTCGGTGCCGTGGTCGTCTCCTTCACCAACGACATCCTCATGCAGCTCATCGCGGCGGTCGGGGGTCGGCCGGACTTCAGCAAGTACAGTGTCACCGTCAACGGCTCGGAGATCCGCTACGGCAGCTTCCTCACCGCCGTGGTGAGCTTCCTCATCGTGACGGCGGCGATCTTCCTCGTCGTCAAGGCCATCAACAGGCTGCTGGCCTTCCGGCGCAAGCAGGAGACGGCCGCGCAGGAGACCGAGCTGGAGCTGCTGCGGCAGATCCGCGACTCGCTTCAGCAGCAACAGCGCCGCACGGTCTGAGGTGCCCGCCCCTGGGCTCCCGCGAAGTTGGCTTTCGGGCAGTGCAGTAGCCCACCTGCCGACAGTGTTCCCCGCTCCACGTCGCCAGGTTGCCTGGCCTCCCTCTGGGCATTGCTGATTGCCTCATTTCGTTCGCAAGGCTGCCCCGCAGGTCGATGTGGTGCGACCTCCGGAGCACCATCCTTTGGGACGAAAGAGCAGGAGGAGGGGGGCCGATGAGCTGCTCCCGTCAGTTGAGTGTGGTCGTTTCGACCGTCGTAGCGCTCCGTGGCCCATGGTGTCGTTGGGCGAGCGGCAAGGGGATGATGCTCACACGCTCACTCAGGACCGGGCTGCTGCTGGGCCTGGTCGTGGCCTGTACGCCACTTGCCCCACCCGACGGGCCCGGCGCCGCCGGCGCACAGGTGCCGGCGGACGGGCAAGCGCGTCCCGTGGAGCTCGACGCCTACGGCGTGGGGATGCTCTTCCACCCGCATCCCTCCGGCAGCAGCTGGAGCCTCGGGACGCAGGACCCAAACAGAGCCGACGGACTCTACTTCGACATGGAGTGGGACTGGGCCACGCAGCGCACCGAGAGCGGGCTCACCTTCTGGTCCACCGCCGGCCACCGCATCACCTACGAGAGCGGGAGGCCGGACGGCAGGACCGTGCGGCTCCACCTGCGGCCGAGCGGTGGCACGCAGAGCCTCAGCTGGCGCGACGGCGCGGCCTCGCGCGGCTACATCGGCAACCCGGCTGACCTGAGGAACTTCGAGGCCACCGTCTACGTGCGCGTCCACGAGCACCTGGGCACCCTCACCACGATGTCCTGGAAGCTGCGCGGCGGCGCGCACACCATGCACAAGCTGGCGAGCTCCAGCTGCGTGGGCATGGAGGTGCCGTACGGGGGCTTCGCGCCCCGGGCCTTCCGGGAGCTGGACCACCCCACGTACGACCACGTCAGGCTCACGCCGAAGTTCGACTACCAGCTGGAAGCGGGGAGGTGGCTTGGCGTGAAGGTCGTCTCGTACCTCGTCGAGGGCGGCACGCGGAACCTCCTCTTCCTCGACACCGAGCCCTTCGACGCCAGCGGCACACCGCGCAACGCCTTCCGCCTCTTCACCGAGTGGATGGACCTGGACGGTGTCAGCACCGGGCACTACTCGCAGGCGGCCACCTGGGCGGGCTGGGAGACGACGTTCCGCGTGGATGGCTGGCGGCAGGTGGACTTCACCCTCCTCTCGGCGCGCGAGATCGTCCCGCCCATGTTCTGACGCAACATGCACACTCGGGGAGGTCTCCAGGGGCAGGTTGGACGTTGGCTGGCGTGAAGTCGCACGTCCCGGGTGCTCCACCCTGCGCAGGGTGTCCGAGGATGGGCTTCGTCCAGCCACCCGGCCCTGCCCCGGAGCGGTCCCATGCGCGTAAAGCGGTCCCGGGCCCTGCTGGCCACCCTTGGCTTCATGGCGTCGCTCCTGCTCCTGCCGACGCTGCCCACCGCTGATGCCCGCGAGGGCGCCTCGCGCTCTCGAGGGCAGGTGCAATGGGAGGGACTGCGCGCAGGCTCGGGTGAGGCGTACGCCCGGACGACGCACGTGATGCGGACACGCGTCGGTGCGCGGCTGGACGGCTCGAAGCTCGAGCTGGTGAAGCTCACCTACGCGGGCAGCCACTTCGACGGATGCTTCGGGGCGATGGGGCTCTCCAGCGTGGCGCGTGCGGGGCTGGACACCGACGGCGATGGCCGCGTCGACGAGGATGTGCGCCACAGCCTCAGGGGCCTCGTCGTCGTGCCCGGGGACGCGACGCTGTTCCTGAGCTTCGACGGGAGCATCTTCGTGCGCGAGGGGGACATGCTGGAGCTGGCCTACGAGGACGTGGTGAATCCGGCCGCAGGGAGCTACCGCGTCGAGGTGACGCTCAACCCGGGTCCCTCGGAGCCGCCGCAGCTCGCCACCCTGGAGGTCCAGACGAGCGCCAACATCCCGCCCGCGTGCACCGATGGCGCGGAGCGAGGCCCCGCCCCGAGCGCAGCGCCCGCAAGATCGAAGTACGAGCTGTGAAGAGGCAGCATCATGGGGTGCAAGCTCCGCCGCGCCGCACAGCGGTCTCCAGCTCACCCGAGGCGTTGACGCCCGACGTCGCCATCAACGCCTCCGCGAGCGCGGTCCACGCCTCGCCGTGCGCCGGGTGTGCCCGGACGGCCTCGCGCAGGAGCGGAAGCCGTTCCGTGGGCTCCTTCGAGAGGCTCGCGCGCAGCAGCTGGGCAGAGGCGTTGCGGCGGTCGAGCACCAGTGCCTTCTCCAGGTCGCGGCTCGCGGCCACCAGGCGCTCGGGCCATGGTCGCGCGAATCCCATAAGGGCCAGCGTCGCGCGGACCGCATGGACCTCGGCCGGCTTCAGCCACCGCTCCCGCACGTCCACGCGCTCGAGCGTCAGCGGCCGGGTGATGAGCGAGTACCTCCCCTCCCGAACGTAGCGTCGCGCCTCTTCCTCCAGCGTGGCAGCCTCCACACCCGCGAACGCCTCCGTGAAGGCGCGGCGTGGCTCCTGCGCGTTCGACAGCGCCCGCGTGAAGCGCTCGAACTGCTCCGGGTACACGTTCATCAGGAAGTGCACCCACAGCCAGCTCGATGCGTCGTGCGCCGTGAGCGCCGCCCCCGTGGGCTCCGCCTCCGTCTTCCATCCCCAGAGCTCCTCCAGTGGCCGCAGCCCGAGCTCCGAGACCGCTTCATGGGCCTCGCGGGAAGGCCGCATGCCGAACTGCACCGACCTGGCGTCCGGCGCGACCTCGATGGTCTCGAGGTACTTCGCCATCCCCTCGGCGAACCAGCGGGGCGGGTGCGGGAACGCCGAGCTCATGAGGTAGTGCGCGAGCTCGTGCCGGACGACCGTGGGGAAGGCGCCAGCTCCGGGCTGGCCCGCATCGCCCGACAGCGCCAGACGCAGGCGCGTGTGGGTGCGCGACGTCACGCCCAGGTATCGGTCGCCGATGAGTTCGCTCAGCTCCAACCTGCTGCGCAGGAGGACGACCTGGACCTTGCCGGGTGGAGCGATCTCGGAAGAGAACGTGCTCATCAGAGCGCGCCGGTAGCGCTCGAGCTCCTCCGCAGCCACGCGTGCGGCCCCTGCACCGAGGTCCGTCTGGATGCGGAAGTGCTCCGACTCCACCTCCCGCCACGTGGGGCCCGCGTGGACGGGGCACTCCGCCCTGAGCGTGGCACAGCCACTCGCCGCGAGGACCGCGGCGACGACGAGCAACCGATGCGATAGCGACATGTGTCCCCCCCAGGACCACCGGAACCGCGGAGATGCTGACCTGCCCCCGGCTCCGGACGCCAGCGCACCGCGCCCACCGTGTCACCCGTGCGACCCACGCACCGTGGCTCGAATGTCACCGGCCCCCGGCTCTCGCCCCCGTCCGGCGAGAGGGTAAGGTTGCACCATGCTCGCCGCCTCCGCGTCCGCTTCCGCCGCCCCACCGAAGGGTGTCCTCGCCCGGCTCGGCATGGCCACCCCTGCCACCCGTGCCTGGGCGCTCTACGACTGGGCCAACTCGGCCTTCTTCACGAGCATCATCACCGCCGTCTTTCCCATCTACTTCGGAGCGGTGGCGGGGAAGGGGCTGCCTCCGGGAGAGGCCACGGTGCGCTTCGGCCTGGCCACCACGGTGTCGCTGGCAGCAGTGGCGGTGCTGTCTCCGGTCCTTGGCGCGCTCGCGGACGCGGCGCCGCTGAAGAAGAGGCTCCTCGCGCTCTTCGTGGCGCTGGGCGTCATTTCCACGGCGGGGCTCTTCTTCGTCAAGCAGGGGGACTGGTTGCTCGGGGCCGTCCTCTTCGGCCTCGCCAACGTGGGCATCAGCGGTGGCATGGTGTTCTACGACTCCCTCCTGCCGCACCTGGCGCGCAGCGAGGAGGAGATGGACCGGCTCTCCACCGCGGGCTACGCGCTGGGGTACCTGGGCGGGGGCCTTTTCCTGGTGCTGCACCTGGCCATGCTGCAGAAGCCGGAGTGGTTCGGCCTCCCCTCCGGCGAGGGCCTCTCCCCGGACGAGGCCACGCTTCCCGCGCGGCTCGTCTTCGTCTCCGTGGCGGTGTGGTGGGCGCTCTTCTCCATCCCGCTCTTCCTGCGGGTGAAGGAGCCCGAGGTGCGGGCTGCACCGCTTCCGCGCGCGCCGGGAGCCGCCACGCGGCAGGTGTTCCGCGAGCTGGGCCGCACGGTCCGCCAGCTGCGCGCCTTCCCCAGCGCGGTGCTCCTGCTCGTGGCCTTCCTCATCTACAACGACGGCATCGGCACCATCATCCGGATGGCCACCATCTACGGCACGGAGATCGGCATCGAGCAGGGGGCGCTCATCGGCGCGGTGCTGCTCGTGCAGTTCGTGGGTGTGCCCTTCGGGTTCCTCTTCGGCACGCTCGCTGCGCGCTTCGGTGCCAAGCGCGCCATCCTCGCGGGCCTGGTCGTCTACGCGGGCATCAGCATCCTGGGCTACCAGATGACGAGCGCCGCGCACTTCTTCGCGCTCGCGGCGCTCGTGGGCATGGTGCAGGGAGGGACGCAGGCGCTGAGCCGCTCCCTCTTCGCGTCGCTCATCCCGCGGCACAAGTCGGGAGAGTTCTTCGGGTTCTTCTCGGTGATGGAGAAGGCGGCGGGGCTCCTGGGGCCGCTGACGTTCAGCGTCTCGGCCGCGCTCACCGGCTCCAGCCGCAACGCCATCCTCTCCGTCATCCTCTTCTTCGTCGTGGGCGGGTGGCTGCTGTCCCGCGTGCGCGTGGAGGAGGGCCAGGAGCAGGCGCGTCTGGCCACGCCTCCGGGCGTGTAGGGCCCGTCAGGCGGCGCGCGTGTCACCCGCGGGCTCGCGGTAGAGCTGCTCCACCGCGTCCCCGTAGCGCGCCAGCACCGCGCGGCGCTTGAGCTTGAGCGACTGCGTGAGCATGCCGTTGGCCGTGGTGAAGTCCTCGCTGACGAGCAGGAGCCGCTGGGGACGCTCGTAGCCCTTCACGCCCCTGGTGTGGGCGAGGACCTCCTCACGGTAGAGCGCCTGCACCTCGGGGTGCTTCAGCAGCGCGTCGCGGTCGGAGGTGGGGAGCCCCTTGCCCTTCGCCCACGCCTCCAGCGCGGCGAAGTCCGGCACCAGGACGGCCACGTTGAAGGGCCTGTTCTGCCCGTGCACCATGGCGGAGGTGATGAAGCCGGAGAGCTGCAGCTGCTCCTCGATGGGGACCGGCACCACGTACTTGCCGTTCTCCAGCTTGTACTGCTCCTTGATGCGGCCGGTAATCCACAGGAAGCCCTCCGCGTCCAGGTGACCCATGTCCCCGGTGCGGAAGCCGCCGTCCGCCGTGAAGACCTTCGCGTTCTCCCCGGGGAGCTTGTAGTAGCCCATCATCACCGCGTGGCCGTGGGCGATGATCTCACCGTCGCGCTCGTCCCCGGTGACGCTCCGGTCGATGGACAGCCTGAGGCCCGGCAGCGCCTTGCCCACCGAGCCGAGGCGGTGCGCTCCCGGCGCGTTGACCGCGAGGACGGGGGACGTCTCCGTGAGGCCGTAGCCCTCGTACACGGTGATGCCCAGGTCGTGGATGAAGCGGCCCACCTGGGGGCTCAGGGCCGCCCCGCCGCTGACGGCGAAGCGCAGCCGCCCGCCGAAGCGCGCGCGCACCTTGGAGAAGACGAGCCGGTCGAAGACGGCGTGCTGCAGCTCGAGCAGCGCGCTGCGCTTGCCCTGCTCCTCGAGCTCGCGGCGCCGTGCCGCCACCGTCATCCCGCGCGTGAAGAGGAGCCGCTTCGCCGCGCTCTCGGCGGCCATGCGCTTCTGCAGCCCGTCGTAGATGCGGTTGAAGATGCGCGGCACCGAGATGAGGACCGTGGGCTGCACCTCGGCCAGGTTGTCCACCAGCTTGTCCACGGACTCGGCGAGGGCCATGCTGCCGCCGAGCGAGAGCAGCATGTGCAGCTCGGCCGTCTGCCCGAAGGCGTGCGCCCAGGGGAGGAAGGAGAGGGCGCGGTCCTCCGGCTTTACCTCGAGCACCTTCAGACAGGCCGTCACGTTGCGCGTGAAGTTGGCGTGGCTGAGCATCACGCCCTTGGGGTTGCCCGTGGTGCCGGAGGTGTAGATGAGGCCGGCGAGCGTCTCGGGCGTGGGCTCCAGGCGCGGGCTCGGGGTCTCCGCGCCACGGTGGAGCAGCGAGACGAAGGTGAGGATGCCGTGCTCCGCGCCCCCGGGGGCGTCCATCCGCACCACGTGCTCGAGCGCCGGCAGCTCCCCGCGTGCCGCCTCCAGCTTGCGCGCGATGGCGTCGTTGGCGCAGAACGCCACCTTGGCGCCGCAGTCCGCGAGGATGTAGAGCCACTCCTCCTCGTGCTGCTGCTCGTACATGGGCACCCAGGCGGCGCCCAGGCTGTAGACGGCGTAGGCGCCCACGGCCCACTCGAGCCGGTTGTTGGCAATCACCGCCACCCGGTCACCGGATGTCACGCCCAGCTGCGCGAGTCCCGCGCGCAGGTCATCCACCAGCTCGCCGAACTCATGGTAGGAGGTCCACTTCCAGCGGCCTTCCTTCTTCTCACCGAAGAGCGGACGGGAGGCGAAGGAGCGGGTGCTGCGGGCGAGGAGCTCAGCGAGTGTCTGGGGTTCTGGGGCGGGCATCTGCGGAAGGGCTCCTTCGGGGAGTGACAGAGGAGCGCCAGGGACAGCACGGCGCTGCGTGGGCGAACGCTAGCGCTCGGCTCCGCATTCACCCCACAGAAACCACGCATGAGTGCCCGTCGTTCCGTCGGGATGCGGGCGGTGGCGAGGGCGCTCGACCGGGTGGTTGCACATTCCCTCACCCTGGCCCTCTCTCAGGAGGAGTGAGGGCCGTTCGCCCCAGGCGTTGACGTTGACGTTGACGTTGACGTTGACGTTGACGTTGACGTTGACGTTGACGTGGACGGCGACGGCGACGGCGACGCACAAGAAGGCCCGCTCACGCCCGCCCGAAACCCAGGACGCCCTCCAGTCAACCTGCCTGGAGCTTGCGCGGCAGCGTGTCCACACCCTCCAGCGCGGGCAGCTCCTCCCCGCTGGCCGCTCCCAGCTCCCGAAAGCGCCGCGCGCTCACCATCACCCGGCTCTCGAAAGAACCCACCGCCCGGTTGTAGGCCGAGACGCTCTTCTCCAAACCCTGCTTGAGCGCATCGAAGTGCTCGGCGAGCACATGCAACCGCTCGTGCAGCGCAGCCCCCAGCATCTGGATCTCCTGCGCGTTCTGCGCCACCTTCTCCTGCCTCCACCCGTAGGCCACCGCCTTGAGCAGGGCAATCAGCGTGGTGGGCGTGGCGAGGATGACCTGCCGCTCCACGCCGTACTCGAGGAGCCCCGGGTCCTGCTCGAGCGCAGCGGCGAAGAAGGCCTCCCCGGGGACGAACAGCACCACGAACTCCGGAGTGGAGGGCAGGGCGTCCCAGTACGCCTTGTCCCCGAGCTGCTTGAGGTGCGCGCGCAGGTGGTGGGCGTGGGCCCGGAGGTGGCCGGCGCGCGTCTCGTCATCGCGGGCCTCGAGCGCATCCAGGAACGCCTGCAGCGGCGTCTTGGCATCCACCACCACCGACTTCCCGCCCGGCAGCCGCACCACCATGTCCGGCCTGAGCCTCCCATCCTCCCCTTGCAGGCGGGCCTGCTGCTCGAAGTCGCAGTGCTCCACCATTCCCGCCATCTCGACCACGCGCTTGAGCTGCACCTCGCCCCACCTGCCGCGCGCGGTGGGCGACCGGAGCGCACCCACCAGCTGGGCCGTCTGCGCCCGGAGCGCCTCCTGCGTGAGCGCGAGCGACTGAAGCTGCTGCGCCAGGCCCCCGTACGCCGCCTGCCGCGCCTTCTCCAGCTCCTGCACCTTCGCGTCCACGGCTTGGAGGGACTGCGCGAGCGGCTGCACCATCTGGGCGATGGCGCCCTGGCGTCCCTCGAGGTCCACCCGCGCTCCCTCCTGGTAGCGCTCGAGCGAGGTGGTGGCCAGCTGGAGGAAGGCCTGGGCGTTGGCCTGCAGCGCGTCCGCGGAGAGGGCACGGAAGGCCTGCCCCAGCTCCTCGCGCGCGGAGAGGAGCAGCGCGTGTTTCTCCTCGAGCGCCCGCCGCTCCTCCTCACGCGCCGCCGTCACGCGCGCCTTCTCCACCTCCAGCACGGACACCTGCGCGCGCAGCGCCTCCGCCTGCCGCTCCAGGTGCTCCGTCCTCTCCTGGGCGCGCGACAACGCCTCCTCCCTCAGGGAGAGCCGCTCGCGCAGGGCCACGAGCTCCGGCTCGCGCGCACGCGCCTCCTCGAGCGCCGGGCGCCACCGGCGCACCGCCCAGAGCGCCCCGCATGCCCCCCCCGCCATCAGCCCCAGCACGGCCAGCAGTGTCGCCGTCACGATGTCCATGGTGGACGCATCCTAGCGGGGGCCTCCGACACCGCGTGAATGCGTCCCGTCCCGGGGGGCACGGCGCGGTGTGCGCTACGAGCGGCTCTTCTCGGAGCGAATCCACTCGCGAATCTTCGTCGCGAGCACGTCCATGGGCAGGGGGCCGTCCACGAGCACCTGGCGGTGGAAGGCCCGGATGTCGAACCTCTCGCCCAGCGCGGCTTCCGCCTCCCGCCGGAGCGCGCGGATCTGGAACTCGCCGATCTTGTACCCTAGCGCCTGGCCGGGGATGACGATGTAGCGCTCCACCTCGGCGACGACGTCGCTCTCGGCCATGGAGGAGTTCTCGCGCATGAACGCGATGGCCTGCTCCCGCGTCCAGCCCTTGGCGTGCAGCCCCGTGTCCACGACGAGCCGCATGGCGCGCAGCTGCTCGTCGGAGAGGCGTCCGTACCACTGGTACGGGTCCGAGAAGAGGCCGAGCTCCTTGCCCAGCGACTCCGCGTACAGCGCCCAGCCCTCCGAGTACGCCACGTAGGAGGTGCCGAAGCGGCGGAACGCCGGCAGGCCCTGCACCTCCTGCGCGATGGTGCCCTGGAAGTGGTGGCCCGGGGAGGCCTCGTGGATGGAGAGCGTCTCCATGATGAAGCGGGGCTGCGCCTTCAGGTTGAAGGTGTTGACGTAGAAGATGCCCGGGCGCGAGCCATCCGGCGACGGGGACTGGTACATGGCGCCGGCGGAGGACTGCGCGCGGAACGCCTCGACGGGGCGCACCTCGTAGTCGGCCTTCGGGAAGACGTCGAAGAGCTTCGGCAGGAGGGCGCTGATGCGCTTCTGCATCGCGCGGTAGCCCTCGAGCAGCTCCTCCTCCTTCGCGAAGTAGTAGCGGTCGTCGGACTCGAGGTGCCTGAAGAACGTCTGCAGGTCCCCCTTGAAGCCCACCTGCTCGCGCACGGCGTTCATCGCGTCGCGGATGCGCTTCACCTCCGCGAGGCCCAGGTCGTGGATGGCCTCGGGCGTGAGCGTCGTGGTGGTGCTGGACGCGACGTTGAAGGCGTACCAGGCGGCGCCGTCCGGGAGCGCGCTGCGGCCCACCGTCTCGCGGCACTTCGGCAGGTACTCGTCGCGGATGAAGTCGTGGAGACGCCGGTAGGCCGGCACCCAGCGTGTGGTGATGGCCTCGCGGTAGGCGCTCGTGAGGCGGGTGCGCTCGGCCCCGGGGAGGCCCGCCGGCATGGCGGCGACGGCGCCCCAGTGCACGGTCTGCGTCGGGTCCTCCTTGAGGTGCGCGGCGAGCTGCGGGAGCACCTTCTGCATCACGGCCTTCGGCTGCGTCACACCCTTGGCCACGCCCTCGCGCATGTTGAGGATGGCCTGGTCCATCCACGCCGCCATCGCGTCGCCGCGCTTGAGGAAGTCCTCGTAGTCCTTCACCGTCTTGAAGGGCTGCAGGCTCTTGCCCGAGGCGAGCACCGCGAAGAACGACGGCACGCCGCCGAACTGCTGGATGGGGATGAGGTGCGAGGGGAAGCGCTCGGCGGCGAGCTCCTCCTCGAGCTCGCGGACGAGGATGTCGTAGGAGAGCCGGTGCTGGCCCTCGAGCCGTGCGCGGTCGAGTGCACGCAGGGCCGTCAGCCAGCGCTCCGTGTATGCATGCTTCTCCGCGCGGTAGCCCGCGGTGAGCGAGGCGGGGAAGCGGTCGTTGTAGCGGGAGTCACCCATCGCCGTCGCCTGGACGGGGTTGAGGCGCAGGGACTCCTCCCAGTAGTCGGCGAGCAGCACGTCGAGCTTCTCGGCCTCGCTGCGCTGCGGGGCGAGCGGGACGGAGCTGCAGGCGAGGAGGAGGGATGCGGCGAGGGCTGCGGCGAGGGAGGCGGGATGTCTCATGGGCGCAGGCTCAGGACAGGGCGTCGGGGTGGACGTTGCAGGGACGGGGGACGGGTGCGGAGAGTGTACAGCCGCTCCCGGTTTGTGACGCATGCGCCCCGGACGCATCACCGCCCTGCCGCGTCGCGGTGCTCTCTACCCTCGCTCCGGGCGGGAGCCATTCGCTCGCCGTGCCTCAGGACGCGCCCCAGCAGCACCAGCGCACCTTCCGCGGCCAGCGCGAGCATACGCAGGAGGAGCTCACCAGGTGCGGCGGGCGTTGCCGGCAAGGGCACGGTGTAGAGCAGCGCCTCGCCGTCGGAGCTCGCCTCGGAGGGGCCGAGCGCCTCCATCAGCCTCTGCATCGGGACGTTGCCCGGCATCACCCAGCAGGCGATGCGCGTCAGTCCACGCTCGCGCGCCGCTTCCACCAACCGCGCCAGCAGGAGCCGTCCCAGCCCCCGCCCCTGGTACGCGTCGATGACGGTGACGGCCGCCTCCGCCGTGTCCGGCTCCCCCTCGAGGCGCACGAAGCGCGCCGTACCCAGGCCCTCCTCCGTGCCGTCCGGTCCGAGGACCACGGCACCCAGCGCGAAGTGCCGCTCCCCATCCACCTCCGTGAGGTAGCGCAGCTCCGCCTCCGACAGCGCGTGCTTGTCGTGCAGGAAGCGCATCACCCGCGAGTGGGACGACAGGTGCCGGAATCCCTCCCGGAGCAGCGGTGCGTCCGCGGGTGTCAGGAGCCGGAGCTCCACGAGCGTCCCGTCCGCGAGGCTCGCGTGCTCGCGGTAATGGGCGTCGAAGCGGCGGTGATGGCGCTGGGACATCCGCCCTCCAGGTGGATTGGGAGCATGATCCAGGCGGGTGCCGCAGTGCGTCAAGATGGCGCGAACTGTGCGTCACGGGGAGGACACCGTCACCGCCCGGAGTCCCGTTCACGCGAGGAGTGCTCCAGCTCGAGCACCCAGAAGAGCCGCCCCAGTGTCCCCACCTGCCGCGTGCCGCCGAGCGCATCCGCGTGG